>NZ_MSHA01000072.1:199757-243843 GCF_001940965.1 Bacteroides sp. Phil13
AGATACCGGACAAAAAACAAATAGATTATAACACTAAAAATCAATACATTAACCCAAGAATTAAAGCAAAAAGAAGAGCATCAACCGGACAAAATATTCTCCTTATTCTCTACAATTTCCGTATAAAATCATCAAAAGTATCACCCCCAGGCAGCAAAAACTTGCTCTTCATACGTTGCTTCGACTTCGCAATAGCATCGACAGTCACATTAGTAACAGTAGCAATCATGGCATTAGTGAAGCCGGCACGGATAAGATAACAGATCCTCCGTTCCTGCATGCCAAGTTTATAATCATCCAGTTTTGCCGATATATCACCATAAAAGGTATCGATTATGGCAAATATCTCCACCCATTCCTCATCCGATTTCACCAACCCACACACCGGCTGGCAACGCAACTGACATAACCGACTCAGTGCAAGTGTACGCTCAACAGGCAATAACGAATGAATTTCCTGATATTCTTTCAGTTGTTTTGTATAGGATATATTCAGTTTCTGCAAACAAGAGTTCAGTTCATCCTTATCCTTTTGCCGGACGGCCAACCTTTCTATCTGTTGAGACAACTCTTTATTCTCCTGTAACAATTGCTCTCGTTCTTCTTCCGATTCCACCCTTCCTTCATCCAATTGTTTCTCATTCTCTTTCAGACGGGCAAGCAAACTTTCGATACGCCTCTGAACATCCCGTTTATATAAATGGAAAGACACAAAACCAATTACAACCAAAAACATTGCTCCGAAACCGATAGACAACAACCATACCTTACGGCTCAGCAACTCATTCCTAATCCTCTGGTTTTCATTCTTCAGAACTTCATTATTGTATTTCTCCTTTATATCACGATCCAATTCCTGCTGACCTTCATTCATCCGATACCAATCCATATAAAGTTCCTGATATTCTGAAGCGAACCGGCGATAATCTTTTATCTTAAACTCTTCACTTTGTAATGCACTCAGGCTCCGCTTCCTTCCATTCATAAAATCCTCCTTTATCAGGAACATCCCTATCATAGAAGACCGTCGCATCGGAAGTTCGTCTGTTGCCGATCTCCTACGATATTGAAGCATTTGCCGTTTAGCTTCTTCCCAATCTTCCACATTCCGGCAAATAATGGATAATTCGGTAGAAATATCCATAAATAAGATGGGATCGAAGTCAGCTACAGCCTCTTGCGCCTGCAAGTAACAATATAAAGCACTATCCGGACGGAAAGATAAAAGATAGGCACGCCCCATATTTCGCAAAGCATTGGCATAAGACCCTGTCAAAGACTTCTGTTTGAATAACCCGGCTGCTTGCGAGAAATAATGCAATGCATCCTCAGAGTGCCCCCTATTTAGGTCTTGACGACCATAATAGCAATAGATAAGACCCTTCAACGACGGGCTTTGTACTGTGTCGGCAGCTCTTAAAGTCGTAGTGCGACGAACAGAAACTTCCCTTTCAGAGTGCTGACAAGATGCCGCAAGTACAGTCATCCCGAAAAGAAATAACAAACAAAACAGCCGTTCCCGTAGCAATAGTAGTTTCAATATAATATGCATAGGTTATTATTCATGTATGATGCTACAAATATACTGATTTTCATAAACATCATCCATTTCAAACTTACATTTCTGCCAGTATGCCTTAGTATTTCTGTAGATGAATTTCCTCTAAGCTTTATGCAGTTTTGATTTGAGTATTTTCTTTCTCGGTAAACAGAACACCGGTAAAAAGAAGAAAATACCGATAATAGACATGATTAACCCACCAATAGTACCCGACGCCAATGGGAACCAGAAAGCCTCTTTCTCCGTCCCCACCATGAAAGGGATGAAACCCAGAATCGTGGAAACTACCGTGAGGAAAATAGGCACTATTTTAGCATTCCATGCCTTTGTATAAGCACGAAGCATGGAAAGGCGCGGAAAGCGGCGGCGAATACTGTTATACTCATTCAAAATATAAATACTGGCATTCACGGTAATGCCACAAAGCAATACAAAGGATGCAAAACCTCCCTGGTCGAAATTCAGGCGGAACCAGTAGAATGTGAGGAATACACCGATATAAGATACCGGAATGACGAAAATGATAGCCAAAGGTTGTTTTAACGAATTGAACAGCACACTCGTCGTAAAGAAAATAATAGCAATCACAACCAACAACAACAGATATTGCTTATTATCTTTCTTGTTCCATGCCCACGACTGGCTATCCGACTCGGCTGTATATCCCATTGGAAGCAGCTTATTAAACTCTTCCAAGTCCCGCTTCTGTATCTTATTACCTTGTTCGTACGAACCGATATATTCATATTGCAGACAAAGACGGTATTGCTGGTTCTCTTTGGCTATCTGCTGCGGCATCTGCCCCTTTTCCACCGTAGCCAATTCGGAAAGCTTATAGTGCTTTCCATCATCCGCACCATACGGAAAGAACTGCATAGCCCACACATCATAATCACGTGACTGACGTGAAGAAAGTTTCACACTCTCCGTGCCACTTTCCGTCATGACCGAACCCACCTGCATGTTCTTACCGAATATCGGCTGAATAGCTGCAAACAGGTGTTGTGCATCAATACCTTCCTGAGCCATGCGTTCCTTATTCAAGTTGAAATAGAATTCCTGATAATCATCTTTCCACCAAGAGAATTCCGACTTAATAAATACCTCTTTTATGCGGCGGTGCGAAAGCAATACTTCTTTCAGTTTCTCGGCCCATGCATAAAGTTCATCGTAATTATAACCGTACATCTTGATACGATAAGAACCTGCGCTTTCACGAACGTCATTACTGAATCCCTGATCTTGCAGGCCATATACATCCCAGCTACCGCCACCCAGTTCGGAAACTTTACCTATCAGATTTGCTTTCAGTGTATACGGGAAACCGCTATGCTGGTATTCTTTCTTAAAGTAAATCTGAATATTCCCTCTACGTGCATTATACACAGAAGTATGGAACTGCTTGATCTCCTTAAAACCAGTAAGATAAGTCTCTACGCGCTTCACCAATGTATTCATTTGCTCCAGCGTACTTCCATTTGGCAGATTGGCATTGGCATAAAGCACAACTTCCTCATTACGACTAAAATAGCTTCCTTCGTATACCTTCTGAACGAACAGCCGTAAGCTTCCGCCTAAAGCCTTATCCACTATAGGTTTCACTTTTTCCTTATAGGTAGAAGATCCCAATGTCTTATTATACCTTTCTTCCCATTTACCTTCTCCTTCCAACTTCTCAGGAAGAAGGAAGACCGGCAATCCGAACCCCAGCAACAGCACAATGCACACCGCCACCCGCCAACGGAGAAGAAAACGAATAAGCGCCTGATAGAAATGGGTAAAATAAACAGTCAACCTGCGAATACATATATGCCGGTGCATCCATTGCTTCGCATTCTGCAACCACTGATAAGGACGAAATACCATTCGCCTGTTTTTGTGCCGCAAGGTCTTCTTTGAAGATTTCTTCACCAAACTAATCTTTTCAATCATAGCCGGTACAAAGAAAAGAGCAACAAAAAGAGAAACTGCCAGGTTAATAATCACTACAGCAGCAAAATCCTGCAAATTCAGCCGGATCTTCTCGTCCAGAAAGAAAATGATGACTAAAGCCCCCATCGTGGTCAAAGTAGCCGCCAGCACAGACATAAATGCTTTCAAATTACGCCGGTGCAAGATATGGTCGGTCATAACGATAGTACTGTCTATCACAAGGTTCAAGGACACAGTAATCCCTGCCAATGAATACAATTGCATCTCCAGACCGAACATATAGTAGAAAATAACTGCAACGGCAATGTTTATTACCAAACTGGTAACTATGAGAAGCAGATATTTCAGATTCAATGTGATAATCCAGACAAACACCAGCAAAATAAGTACTGTCAATCCGGTACGGAAATAAATTTTATTAAGTTCTTCACGAATATATTCCGTAGCATCATAACTGGTATGCACCTCATAGCCGGGAGGCAATGTCAGGCGTATATCTTCCATTTCCGCCATTACTTCATTGCTCAATTGCAACTGATTGGCAGTTTCCACCGCTGTGATCGACATATAAATGGAATTCAAACCATTGATACGATAATAACTTTGAGGATCTTCTTCCACATGAGCCACCTTCACGAGTTCATCCAAGTGGATGATTTTTCCGTCGGAAGCCGTCACAGTGATATCCGAAGGATCGAACCGCCCACTGACTCCATCCGGCACCAACACCAAGCGTATCCATTGTTTGCCTTCGGGCGTATCCATGTTGTGCGTACCCAGAAACTCCTTATTATAGTGTAACTGGATGGCCTGACGGATATCTGAGATACTGACACCCAAGGTCCGTAGTTGTTCACTGTCATACTCCAACCGCCACTCCATCGGAGTAGCGCCACTTAAATCAATCTTATAAATGCCTTGAAGTTGAGCCAATCGGGGCTTGATATGCTCTTCTGCATATTGTTGTATCAGTATAGGCGTGGAGGGTGCATTCAGTGTAAACGAAAGAAACGGGCGGGATGCATTCTCATCGGGTACTTTCATATCGATATACGGATAGCTCACTCCGGAAGGTAATTGCGACCACGTCTGTCGAATGATTGTGGAAGCTTCAAAACGTACTGCATCCACATCCGCATGTTTATCCAAATCTACCGTTATCGAGCCATAACCGTTACCGGAAGTAGAATACATGGCCTTTACCCCTTTGATACGGGCCAACATGGATTCCAGTTTGCTCGTCGCCTCCATTTCCACCACCCGCGACGAAGTGCCCGGCATACTGAAGCGCACCGTGAAGCCCGGCAATGTACGCGACGGGTTCAGCTTGACCGGAAGCATCGGAACCAGAGCCAAACCTACCAGTGCCAGACAGACAAAGGTGACGATGAGGGTGAAAGGAGAGAGACGTTGCATAATTAAAAATTAACAATTAAAGATTAATAGCCACGACCAACGCAGGATTAATGGCTATAGTCGAACTTGTCGGAAAGGGAGAAGCCACTGGCAAAATCATGCAAGGTCAGTTTGCGGATTTTGTAGTAGTTCAGCCAATAGTTCTTCAGAGCCGATATATAGTTGCGCTGGGCCTCTTGCTGACGGTTCAATGACAGGGTAAGGCTGCTGATGTCGGCTTTGCCGATGATGAAGCGTTGACGGGTTTCATTATATGCCAGGATAGAGAGATCGAGGGCTTCCTCGGCACTTGTCACCAGATCTTGCTGGACATTGAAATCGCTCACGGTCATAATGACTTCTTCTTCAATGCTGATCTCGCTCTGGCGGGAAGAGGTCTTTATCACATTCAGGTTATTACGAGCCATATTGTATTTGCCTTTACGCACCCCCCAGTCCACTAAAGGGATAGAAACGCTGACAGAAACCATCTCCTGTTGCATGGGTCGATTGTAGGCTTCGCCAAACTTCTCTGCCACCTGATTGAAACCGACACTGGCATTGATACTGGCATTGAAGCGGGACTCTTTTCTAGTCTTGTCCACATTCTGTTCAGCCTCCAATACATCCTGACGCAAACCCAGGAAATTGGGATTGTTTGTACGCGCAGCATCCAAAGCAGCATCTACCGGAATAGTCAGTTCTCCGGGACGGCTGGGAAGGACAAGCCGTATTTCTGTATTCTTTTCCAAATTAAGGAAAGAAGCCAATGAGAACATGGCACGCTTCAATGAACTCTCTGCATTTTGCAAAGTATTGCGGGCGTTCACAACGTCCAGCTTCAGTGTCAGAAGGTCTGCACGACTGATAGAGGCTATCTTCAGGCGTTGCATACCGATGCGATAAAGCGTATCGGAAGAAGCAACATTTTCTTTTGCCAGATCATATTCAGCTTGCGCCATAGCCAGTTCAAAGAAGTAGGTAGTGGCTTGTTCGGACACCTGTTCGGCATTATAGATATACTCTTTCTTTACCTTTTCATATTTCAGCGGTTCTATTTTCCGTTCCCAGCGGAAAGGATTATAACCTACCAGACTTTGTGAATAGCCTACACGTATAGGAACACTGGTATACTGGGTGTAACTATTAGAACCAAAGCTGCGCATATACCCCAACTCCGTATCCAGATAGAACGTACCGCCGGTCAAGTCAAAATTTTGTTTGATGGCCAGATTACCGTATGCATAGAAAGATTGTTGACTACGGTAAATATCCAAGTCTTGCTCAGAGTCATAACGTTTTGTAATGTCACGGTTGTATTGTGCAGGGGTCATATTCAGAGTCAAGCTCGGCAAACGGTTTGCCTTATAAGTGCGGTACGCCCAATAGCCGGACAGATACATATTTTTGGTACGGAAAGCTTCCAGCGAACTGTCGTTTGCCATGGTAATGGTTCGTTGCAAATCCAGCGTTATCTGCTGCTGCGCAATGGCAGGAAGTATCAGAGAAAGTCCGAATAGAATTATCAAACTAAGTTTCTTCATTGTATCAAGCTTTTTTGTTCCGGTAAATAAACCAATATATCAAAGGAATAATGAACAGACTGACCAGTGTACCGATAAACATCGCCCCAATCATAGCAATAGAAAGCGGTTTCTGCAATTCCGATCCCATATCGAAAGAGAATAACAACGGCACCATAGCAAAGATGGTAGTCAGCGAAGTCATAATAATGGGGCGCAACCTGCGCCTTCCCGCCTCATGGATAGCTTCCAGAAGTGGTATCCCCGTCTTACGCAATTCATTGATCGCATCAAGTTTCAAGATAGAGTCATTGATAATGATACCGCACGTTACGATTAAGCCGATAGCAGACATCAGATTCAGCGTATGTCCGCATATCCACAGCAGTACCAGGGCAAATGCTACGTCTATCGGTATTTCAAGCAGTACGACAAGCGGTTGCACAAAACTCTCGAACTGTGCCGCCAGAATAAAATACATCAACAGAATAGAAATAAACAGAATGACTACCAGTTCATCCAACATCTTGCGATTGGAAAAGAAACTTCCTGAGAAAGCTGTATCCCAATCTCCGGTAGCATCCGCAACTTCTTTCACTTGCTGCATCAGTGGTTCTGCTTTTTGCACCTCGTAGAAGCGGAAAGGAACATACTCTCCGTTACGTCCTGCAGTTATGGCCTTCAAGTCTTCCGCCGTCACCACCGATACCAGTTCACGCAAAGGCAGATATTCAACACCGTCCTTGTCCGCCCGTGTCTGCACCAGTGTCTCTTGCAAAATAGTGTTCACTGTCTGCTCCTCTCCTACAATACTGATCGGCAGATATTGCTGATAAGAGTGAAGAGTCGCCACACTGTTCTCTTTGAAAGCAGTTTTCAGCACACGATACAGCTCATCATACGAAACATTATACAGTAATAGTTTTTCCTTATTAATGCGGATATTCAACTGATTTTCAAAAGCAATACCTGTAGGAGCATATCCCGTGCGAGTTATAAATTCATTCTCCAGACCACGCAATTCATCAGCAGTCGGCACTTTTTCCTTATTGCGGGAATAGAGTTCAGCCACAATATCTGCTTCTCCCGTCACAAACAGTTTCTCAAACACCGTTTCAGGAGGCGAAAAAGAGACAACAGCCAATGGATACTCTGACTTGAGCAATCGATAGACTTTTTCTTGTAAAAAAGCTATTTCCGAGGGGTCTTTTGTCTTAAAGTAAAGCTCGGCTTCCGAAGAGGAAAGAGCCTGTTCCCGATTTAAAAGATAATCTTGTTGTCCGATAGCGGCGGTTTGCTCCACTGTCCCTTCTCTCAATGTCTCAAATAAAACATTTACCCTGTGGCGGTTTTCGTCCACATGGATATTCTCATTCCATTCCACACGGGCAATCAGCTCATTCTGATCTATTTCCGGCATACGTTCCTTACCTATGAAATAGAACATAAATACGCACAAGGGAATAGAAATGATACAGAATAGCACACTTGCCGTTTTATGGGCAAATATAAAATCGACTCCTGCATCGTAAAAGCGGTCGAGCGTATGATCCTTTATAGGATTATTGATACGGATACGCGAGAACCATGACTTACGCAGCCCTGTGCGGTATACCAGCATATAGAGCACCGGCAACAGCATGATACCTGTAAAATAAGATACCATCAGCCCCACTGTTACAGAAAAAGCCTGATCATAGAAGATAGCACCGGCAATACCACTCATGAAAATCAACGGCACGAATACCGCTATCGTAGTCAATGAGGAACTAAGCATAGGTGTAACCACCTCACTGGTACCCGCAATACATGCACGCCTCAACGAATACCCCCGCTCCCGGTATTGCGAAATATTCTCAGTTACAATAATGGAACTATCAATCATCATACCCAACGCCAGAATCAGTCCGGAAAGGGATATGATATTCAGGGACATCTTGAACAGATAAAAGAAGAGGAAACAGATAACAATGGAAACCACCATACTCAATCCGATGATGAACGGTGATTTAACATCCCCCAGAAAAAGGACAGCTACAATGCAGATAAAGAGGAAGCCCAACGAAAGGTTCTGTTGCAAATTGGAGATGGTATAATCCAGCAATTCCGTCTGGTTGCGACTGACACTGAACTCGATATCCGGATATACACTCTGAAAATAGTCCATAGTGCCGCCGATAGCCTCCTTCATGTCATCCATATTCTCGTCCGCCTGCTTGATGATGGCCAGTGTCACTGCCCGCTTACCATTGCTCATGGAGATCCCTTTCTCCTTGACGGAAACAACGCCGATCTCACAAAATTCCTCCAGGCGGATAATACGGCCTTCTTTATTAATAAGGATATTTTTCACATCATCTTCCGTGCGCAGCAAAGTAGAGAATTTGATATTGTATTCGTAATATCCGTCGCGCACGATCATGCTGCCCGGTTCCACATTATTCTGCGCAAGCGCTGTTTCCACATCCTGAATGGAGAGTCCCAGAACTGCAAGTTTATTTTTATCCGGTACAATCTGTAGTTGCCGTTCCACCAAGCCGGTGACATCCACCATTGCCACTTCTGTCAGTTGCTCAATACGGCGTTTAATAACATTCTCAGCAAACTCACATAAATCAAGAAATGCCCGTTCGTCGGTTTGCCTGTAAGCACTGTCATTCTTTAAAGTGAGGTTAAGGTAAAATACCGGAATATCAGTAGCGCTTGCCTTCACTACTTTAGGGCGTTCAGTATCCTTAGGCAGGTAGTTCATGGCAGCATCGATCTTCTCGTTCACCTCTATAAAAGCCAGGTCGGTATTCGTGCCAAAATCAAAACTCAGGCGGATAAGCCCTGCCCCATCCCGCGCTTCGCTGTCCATGTCTTTCAGGCGTGCCACTTGAATCAACTGTTGCCGCAACGGTTTTACCACAGTATTCTCCAACTCACGGGCTGAAGTATTCTGTGCCGAGATTTGTACTGTAATCTCCGGAATGGCAATGTCCGGCAACAAAGATACCGGCAACGTGAAATACGTCACCAGACCGACAATAAAACACGCGGTAAACGCCATTAATACGGCAATGGGCCGATGTACCAGAAACTTAACCATCCCCCTTTAATTATTAATTTTTAATTATCACCGGTGCCTCATGAGCCAGGTTTACATTACCCGTCACAATCACCACGTCTCCTTCATGCACTTCATCCTCCACAATGGTATAATTCTCTGAATTCTCCAATACTGTCTGTACGTAATTCCATTTGGCTTTATTATCTTTCAACGTGAAGACCACTTGCTTACCGGAACGCAGCACCACGGAACTCTTAGGAATGACCAACTGTTCGCCAAGCGAGCGATGCACATTCACCCGAATATTCATGCCATTAAACAGTTTGCCCTGTCCGCTGACAATGGCTTTCACCTTTACCATACCCTTGTCGTCCACTAGGGGATTGATTTCTGAAATACGCCCCTCATATTTTGCAGCAGGATCGGCATAAGGAGTCACAACGACTTTATCTCCACTCTTAATAAGGGGAAGTTCACTCTCCAATACAGTAAAATCCGCTTCCATGCCCTGTGTCCCGATAATGGAACAGAAAGTATCGGAAGTGTTTGCTGCATTGTATGGCTTAGAAAAGAGATTGGCCACCACTCCATCGAAAGGAGCAACCAACGTAGCATGCTCTTCTTCATATTTAGCCAGTTCGTATTGGGAAAGGGTTTGATCATAACCGCTCTTCACTCTTGCCAACTGCATAATATCGTCGGGCACCTTGGCTGTATCATCTGCCGCATAACCCTGACCGATCAATACATCCTGCAATTCTAATTTCGCTTTCTCCAAAGCATCCTTGGTTTGGGCGGTCTTATTCTTCAAACGGAATTTATCCAGTTCCGCCAGTTTTTGTCCTTTATGTACCCGGTCACCGTTTTTCACATAAATCTGTGCCACGATCCCCGAACTTTCAAAACGCAAATCTGCCATTCCTCCAGCTACTACCTTACCGTTGCTTACCAGTTCATGGTTGAAGGTTTGCCGTTTTAAGGTCGTCACGGTCACTTCATTTTTCTCATCCGGCAATACGGTTGCCACTCCTTCGTCGGCAGCTTCTTCTTTTTTCGCACCGGAGCATGCTGCCAGTACAAATAGTGCCAGGCAGAGCAAAAGCCGATAGTTCTGTGTCTTTATCATTCGATATTAGTTTTTCCGTTTACACTTAATGTATGCAAAATTAGTCGTTTTTCGATTATAAGTCATTATAGATATGTGGACAAAAACAGATTGCTTTTAAAGCATTATTTTTCTAATTATCAAATAAATACATTTTTGTCCACCCCAAAAGGGGTGGACAAGGATACATGCCATTTTTTATTTGGGTACTGTAATAGCTACTATCGGATTAGAATCATCCGTCAATTCTTTCAATATTGAGAGCTTGTCATTTTCCGCTGCTTCGGGATTTTCTTCCAGCCATTCCAGTACAGTTCCGGAGTCTATAATCATTCCATATTCTCCCTTCATACTACATGCTTTAGGACGAAAAGCCATAAATCCGTTCAGGTCATCCGTTATGCCATCTGCTTCGGCATACATACGGGTAGTCTTTGCTTTCCGGTCATAAATGCCATTGAATGTCTTGGGATCTGAATATAGTCCCTGAATACACTGGAAGAAGACATTGTCTTTTGTTTCAAAGATACAGCCTACCAACAAGCGATTTTCGTTATCTTTAGAATCGGTACGCGCCTCTGCTCCCCAATGCCATTTACCGGTAGCGAATGCAATATAAGGAACCAGACCATTCCTCTCCACAGTATAGATCGTATCGTTAAAACTCTCTTTAAACCGTACTTTTCCATCACTCTTCCATAAGAAAGGAATACCTGTAATACTTGCCGAATTTTCCCCATCTTTAAAGTTACTCAAAACAATACCCGCATTGCCTTGCTTGATCACACTGATGCTGGCAATATCCTGCACGCCCTTTTCCGGCAATACCGGAAATAGACTGGGAACCGTATCTACCTGTTCGCCCGCTTCATTGAAAAACAATAATGAACGGGCATTGTATCCCATAGCCAGATTATTATAATGTCCGATCACCAATGAATCTGTAAAACAAAAATCTCCCGGTGAGGCCGGAGGGGTAGGAATAGTCAGTTTACCGCGATATTTTCCCTGCATATCATACTTTTGCAAAGTAGCAGGGCGACGCATAAAGTAAAGCAGTCCGTCCACATCATTATACGTAGGTGCCGGTCCTGAATATGCTTCCGGATCTTCTCCCACATGACCAACCTTAGTTAAGAACTTGCCTGTTTCCTTATCAAACAAGAAACAGTTTTTTCCTGAGACAACCGCAATCTGTTTATCCAGCAACAGAATATTCGGATTCCCACCTATCAGGCATGAATCAGTGGTTTCCAACAAAACATAACGCACATCGCTTCCCAATTCCGAAAGTTTCAACTCGGCAGGCTTTTCCATAGCACCTGCCACATCAATCGAGCATAATCCATCTGCAGAGGATTGCGGAGTACCGGTACAAGCAGCCATCAGACAAACCAGACCTGTGGCGTATAACCATCCTTTTCTCATAATTCTTAGTGTGTTTTCAGATTCAACATTTATAACATCTCTGCAAATAAACTAATATTTTTAGTTATATAACTAAGTTTTATCGTTAAAGAACTAAAAAGCCCAATTAAAATAGGGATTCACAAGGAATGGGCACTACTTCTTTATAAAAAACAGAGGCACACACCCCACTGCATAACAAACAATATCCCACCACGAAAATGACGTACCTAATACGACCTTTGCTAACGTACAATCTTGTAATCCCAACACAGTAATAATCTGAAAGTACTGGAACGCTTCAATGCAACAAGCAAACAGGAATATCCATAACGGTAGTCCGCGCAAAGGTTCAGTGATAAATATACGCGCAAAACAGTATATCAGTATCACTACCAATACATCACCCATATAGGGACGTATAAAGGCATCGCGGACAAAAAGAGCTATTAGCGTTTCAACAATAAACAGTCCGATAAAACAGATGGCATAAAACCAACGGCTTCCAATAAATGTAGTATTCTTAGTATTCATAAATTCTTTTGTCGTAATAATGCCTGTAAAAATATCATCTATTTTCTTACAACTTATATTTTCAGATGAGAAATGTGAATGAAATTCTATAGTATGAACAATATCCGAGACATACTTGCTCCATACATTTCCCACTCAGAGGTACCTCTACATGGAGAAAAAACGGTCTTAATATGGAGTTGGTATGTCTTAAGTATAGAGAGGGATAAATGATATACCGGAAAAATAAATCTTCCGGTAAATTCAGAATAACTAAGCAAAACGCTGCAATTAAATGCAAAAATAACCGGCATGATGACAAAAGTGCTTCTTTTCCATACTTTCACACCCTAAACAAAAACAATAATTTAAAGAGAAAACATTATGGGAAGTATCAAAAAAGACATCCTCGGAGGTGTCTCCGGGAAAGTAGGAACAATAGTAGGTGTTCACTGGAAATCAAACTATTATATACGTGCACATGCTGCCAAAGTCAGCAACCCTCGTACCCCAAAGCAGCAAGAACAACGAGGAAAATTTGCTATGGCATTCAGTTTTTTGAGAATAATCAAACCTTTCATACGTATCGGTTATAAAGAATTCACAGGAGAAAAATCAGCGTATAACGCCGCTATGTCCTATATGCTGAAGAAGGTGATTCTAAATAAAGGAAAAGAAAAAATGTTTTTAACTGGAAGGATAATAGCGGCACGGGCAATGCAGAAGACACAGACATAGCCATGGTTCTGGCGTACAACAAAGACAAAGGAATGGCTGTCTATGACACCGAAGCCGATTTTCGCCAGGACGGAACTGCCGAACTAATGATTCCTGATGAATGGCAAGATGATGAACTGATAGCTTATCTCAGTTTTCGTAGTGCTGATGGTAGCAGCGTAGCAAATAGTGTGCGTATGGTTACAGAGGAATACAAAGCGCTCCCCTCTCTTTCAAAGAAATACAAGGAATAGCCAAACGGGAGCAATCCTCTCTAAGAATGTCACTGTGATAATCAGAAAGGGAAGTATCCAGAATAACAGTCCGGATACGGAACAAGGTAGTTAGTTCTTCGATGCGTCCTTTATAACCTTTAGAAATATACAGATAATCAATAGTTAAAGGATGACTCGAAATTTTATTCCGCCAGCGGGCATCGTGAAGCAAACAAATTCGCTTGCCGGCATAAGAAACAATATGGTTATGGAAAGCCAAACCGGAGGTAGCATAATCACCAGTCAATACTTCGGGAGTGGAAAGACGATGATGATTCCAGTTCGGAGAAAGCGCACGATACAAACGGGATACATCCGGCAAGCTATCGGCACAGGCCAACCAGGACTTCCCATTAGCGGCAAGGCAATGGACAGCAGGACAGTTACGCACGTTATAAAAGGCAATACAGCACTGAGGTACAGACGAACTAACCAAAACTGTATGATAAGTAGTAAGAAGAAGCAAACAACACAAAGAAAAATAGATACTACGGGAGGTACGAACAGAAAAATTCCTGAACAGAGACAAAAGAAAAATATAAAACAACATTATTTCCCAACATTCCGTCCAGAGTCCATCAATGGAAGACATGGGAAATTGTTCTATACGGCGTAGAACATTATTCTGGCTACTTAGTAATATATTGACAACAGATGCAAATCCTTGCTGCAGAAAAGGGAAAGGAGTCAGAATAAGCATAAAAACAGCAGAATATAAAATCAACGTTACCATAGGAATTACCCACAAGTTCGTTAGCAGAAAATGAGTTGAGAAACGGGAGAAATAAAGAATAACCAAAGGAGCCGTACCAATTTGCGCAGCAATAGAAACTGTCAACAGGCCCCAAATGTAACGAGGAATACGATATCGTACGGAAAGTAAATTATAAAGTTTGGGTTGAATGAGTAAGATAGAAGCTACTGCAACAAAAGATAATTGAAAACCGACATCAAACAGCCAAAGCGGATTATAAAGCAGCATCAGAAAAGCAGTAGCAGCCAGAGTATTCAGTGTTAACGGTTTCTCCGGTTGCAGACTGGATATCGCTAATAAAGAAAACATGATAACAGAACGTACTACAGAAGAAGACAGTCCCGTTAGGAAGGCAAATCCCCATAAAAAAAGAATAATCAGAAAAAGCCCGAAAGGCTTAAAGTAACTCCACCGCTTCCAAATAAGAGACAAAAGAAAAAAGAGTAAAGCATACAAAAAACCGATATGAAGCCCCGAAAGAGCCAGCACATGACTGGCACCTGTTATTGAATAAGTCTCCCGGATGTCTTCACTCAGGTTTTCTTTGTCGCCAACCGTGAGAGCGGAAAGTACAGCCAGATTATCTCCCTGAAAGCCTAAATGACGATAGATTCCCAACACTTTTTCCTGATAATCCGAAACTATCTGACGGAGAGTACGAGAAGCATCATGCCCCACTATCCGCCAATGTCCGGCAGGGATATAAGCCGTACCAGTACCACCTTTACGGACAAGATAACGTATATAATCGAATTCATCAGGATTGCCATTATTAACCGGGGGAGTAAGTCGGGTGCGCACCCACAATCTATCTCCCCGGCTCAATGAAGCAGTAGTAGAATCTTTCGGGAAATAGAATAAGAAAGTATGCTCACGATCACTTCTCTGCACAGCCCCTTTTTCCACTCTCCCTTCTAACTGAACCCGACATAAAAGACTTTTTTCCTTCATTTCCGGTTGTTCACTGATAACTGCCTGGTAGACCGCTGCATCACCTGAAAAAGGAAAAACCACACGATGCAAAAGCTCCCCTGATATGCCGGCACCTAAACCGAAGCAACAAAGAAATACAGAAAGACCATACAACCAATGAATTCGATATTTACCGGAAAGAAAATAAGCGAAAAAGAGTAAAAGGAAACCTGCCAAACAAATCCATACAGGAGAAAACGTGGAAAACAAATAAGACGTCTCTTCGGGAATATTTAAGGAAAGCTCTGCACGCTGATGGAAGAAGTATGCATCTCCGCATATAATACCACCTGTCAACGGCATCAAAAGTCGTAAGAAAGGATGCCGTTGCAGGGTGTTGTTTATCAACTGAATGTAAAGTTAGAGTTCTTTTAACGAATGTATCATCCCTTCGGGATCAGGAGCGGCAAAGACCGCATTTCCTGCAACCAGTGCATCAGCACCGGCAGCCACCAGACGGGCACCTGTTTCCAGGTTCACACCGCCATCCACCTCGATCAGCGCTTTTGAACCGGTACTATCTATCAGAGCACGCAATTCACGTACTTTCTCAATGGTATGTTCTATGAATTGCTGTCCGCCAAAGCCGGGATTTACACTCATCAGCAGCACCATATATACATCCTGGATAATATCTTTCAGCATAGCTACAGGAGTAGCAGGATTCAGCGTCACAGCAGGTTGCATACCGGCTTCACGTATTTGTTGCACTACCCGGTGCAGGTGCGGACATGCTTCGAAATGCACGTTCATGGTGTGTGCCCCCAACGCTTTCACTTCATGAATGAATTTCTCGGGTTGTACTATCATCAGATGTACATCCAAAGGCTTCTTTGAAATCTTTGCCACGTACTTCAATACGGGAAAGCCGAAAGATATATTGGGAACGAACACACCGTCCATAACATCAATATGTACCCAGTCGGCTTCACTGCGGTTCAGCATTTCCAGGTCCTTTGCCAGATAAGCGAAATCTGCGGACAGGATTGAAGGAGCTATGATTGGTTTCATAATACACTACATTTTACAGATTATATATAGATATAACGTACAAATGTAGATAAAAGATTTCATTCATCCTAATATTATCCCCTGCAAGCCTTGCGGAAGCTGAGATACAATCCGGTAATTGCGGGCCAGACTACGAAGAAAATCCAAAGTTTTCTCGGAAGGCTGCGGACGTTCACCGGATATTGTACCACCGGATGTACGCGGTTTTACGGATGAAGAAGAAAAGGAAGGAGTAGTTTTTTTATCCATAGGCTCATTGAATTAAAAATTGATAATTAAAAATTAAAAGCTGAAGTCACAGGCTACCCGTCATGAGATAGGAGTTCCTTTATATGATAAGAACGTGAGAGAAAGAAAAATAGTATACGAGAAACTATAAAAAATATGAGTTTTGTAGACAAACCGCCCGAGCATAATGTAAAACCACTATGCCCGGGCAAATCCGTGAGTTAAATTGAATAAAATATTTTAGTTTACGGTCAAGGCTATTCCATATTTTTCCGCCATCCGTCTCAGGTTTAAAATGGCATAACGCATCCGCCCCAAAGAAGTATTGATACTGACTCCCGTCATCTCAGCTATCTCCTTGAAACTGAGATCTTGATAAAAACGCATATGTACGACCTCACGTTGTTCGTCCGGCAAGTGCTTTATTAAACGACGCACATCTGAAAGGATCTGATGGTTTACGATTTCAGATTCAACCGTCCCTTCGGACAAACGGATATTGTTCAGTAAATTCCGTTCTTCTTCATCGCAAGACACCAGATTCTCCTGTTTTTCCTGACGAAAACAGTCGATAATAAGATTATGAGCAATACGGGTCAACCAAGCAGGAAATTTACCATTTTCATTGTAACGCCCTTGCTGAATAGTGACAATAGCTTTTGTGAAAGTTTCCTGAAATATATCTTCCGCCAGTTCTTCATTACGTACCGTGTAATAGATATACGCATAAAGACGGTCCTTATAACGGTTCAACAGGATATCGAATGCCTCGTTATTACCTTGTGCATAAAGGGCTACCAACGTTTCGTCAGTAGCATTTGTTTGCTTTTTCATTACGTGTGTTTTTAGATTTCAGCGTAATGTATTCCGATAGGCATTCAATGTTTAGTAGTTAATAATGTGCAAAGAAAGGAAAATTTTGGGAAAGGAACAAAAATATAAGCAATAAGTTACGAGCTACGAGCTACAAGCTACAAGTTGCTACGCTATCACTCTGCATAGCACTTGTAGCTTGTAACTTGTAGCTCGTAACTATTTCATTCTGAACTCTTCGGTCAACCGGAAGCCACGCAAAAGTTCATCTGTCTTCAGACGCTTCTTGCCGGGAAGCTGCAAGGCATGTATATCAATAAAGCCGTCTGCCGCAGCCACATGGATATAAGTTTTGCCATCTGTCAGCAAAGTACCGGGAGCTAATTCATGGGACTTTAATATCTTTTTTGTCTCAAATATCTTCACAACTACCGCTTCTCCATCGGATTGAACCAGTTCTGACCAAGCAGTCGGATAAGGAGACAAACCACGGATAAAATCATAAATACATTTGACTGGTTGATTCCAATCGATGCGGCATGTATCTTTAAAAATCTTCGGTGCCGGTCGCAACTCGCCTACAATCGCCATTTCTTCCTGTGGAATAGGTTTCACAGCATCATTCAATATTGCATCCACCGTTTCAGTTACCAGTTTTCCACCAAGCATCATCAGCTTATCGTGTACAATGCCTACATTATCTGTATCTGCGATAGGAATACGCACTTGCTGAATCACTTCGCCTGTATCAATCTCATGACGCAGGAAAAAAGTCGTGATTCCCGTTTCTGTATCACCATTGATAACTGCCCAATTAATGGGAGCTGCTCCCCGGTATTGGGGCAAAAGAGAAGCATGAAGATTGAAAGTTCCCAAACGCGGCATATTCCACACCACCTCGGGCAGCATACGGAAAGCAACCACTATCTGCAAATCGGCTTTCCACTCACGCAGAGCTTCGACAAAAGCCTCATCTTTCAGTTTTTCCGGTTGCAATAAAGGAAGATTCTGTTCCAGTGCATATTGCTTCACAGGAGAGAATTGAAGTTTATGTCCCCTACCCGCCGGTTTATCAGGCATGGTGATGACTCCTACTACATTATATCCGCCTTCTACCAAACAACGCAAGGACTCCACTGCAAAATCCGGAGTACCCATGTAAACAATCCGTAAATCTTCTTTCTTCATCATATAAAAACTTTTTAATCTTCAGAGAAATGTACCAATACCTGACGGTATGAGTTGAATATCTTAGACTTGGAGACAAATCCCAAATAATGTCCATCTTCATCTACTACAGGAAGGTTCCATGCTTTCGTATCATCAAATGTACGCATCACCTGCTCCATGCTATCCGTATCATACAGACGTGCGGGGATAGCCGTCATCAGTTTCCCTACTGTGAAACGATGATATAGTTCTTGCCTGAACATGATATTCCGGATATCGTCCAAGGTGACAATTCCAATCAATATCCCACTCTTATCCGTTACAGGGAATATATTACGCCGTGAAGCCGAAATAGCCTTCACCAACTCACCCAAATCCATTTCAGGATGAACCACAACAAAATCTTTCTCCACGACATTCTCTACTTTCATCAGGGTAAGTACCGCTTTATCCTTATGATGGGTTAGCAATTCTCCCTTTTTGGCCAAACGCATGGAATAAATACTATGAGGTTCGAAAACTATAATCGTCAGATATGAACTGGCAGCTACAATCATCAGCGGCAGGAAAAGGTCATATCCTCCCGTCAGCTCGGCTATCAGGAAGACTCCGGTCAGCGGGGCATGCATGACACCACTCATCACCCCTGCCATACCCATCAAGGCAAAATTCTTTTCGGGTAAATAGTACGAGAAATCAAACTTATTACTGAAAAAGGCAAAGACGAAGCCTGCAATACAACCCAGATACAAAGAGGGTGCAAAAATACCACCGCAACCCCCACCACCGTTTGTGGCACTGGACGCAAACACCTTAAACAAAATAATCAGCATCAGATAAAGCAGTAGCAAATTACCGTGTCCATAAAAGAATGAGTTGTTCATGACTGTATCCCAATCAGCATTGGAAGTACCGTTCAGCAATAATTCAATGGTGTCGTAACCTTCACCATAGAGCGGCGGAAAAAGAAATATCAGGATACTCAGCATAATACCACCTAAAGCCAATTTCTGGTAAGGGCCTTTCAGTTTGCCGAAAACGCCTTCTACAGAATTCATGGCACGGGTAAAGTAGAGTGAAACCAGTCCGCAGAAAATACCCAGCATGATAACGTAAGGAATGCGCTCCATCTCGAATGCCTGATCTAGATGAAATTTAAACATTGCTTCCGTTCCGGTAGTGATATAAGAAACCGTTGCAGCTGTCACCGCAGAAATCAGCAACGGAAGCAGAGAGGTCATAGTCAGGTCTATCATAAGCACTTCCAGCGTAAACACTAATCCTGCAATAGGTGCCTTGAAAATACCTGCAATGGCACCGGCAGCCCCACAACCCACCAAAAGCATCAAAGTACGGTGCTCCATTTTGAAGACACTTCCCAGATTGGAACCAATAGCAGAGCCTGTCAGTACAATAGGTGCCTCGGCTCCTACCGAACCACCAAAACCAATGGTTATGGAACTGGCAATCACAGACGACCATGTATTGTGCCGCTTAATCCGCCCTTGCCGACGAGAAATGGCATAAAGGATTTTTGTAACTCCATGACTGATGTCATCCTTCACGACATAGCGCACAAACAAGCCTGCCAGAAAAATTCCCACTACCGGATAAACCAAATAAAGGTAATTGGCCTCCGTTGTATTAAAATTATTCGTCAGGAAATTTTGTATCCAGTGTATCAGCATCTTCAGTATCAAAGCTGTAACAGCCGTAAAGATACCTACCAGAAAACTGAGTATCAGGATAAACTGTTTTTCCTTTATATTCTTTTCACGCCATAAAAGGAAACGCTGAAACAAACTTCTCTTCTCTTTTTCCATATACCTATATTTACCATTCTAAACGAAATAAAGAATTTACTCTCATATCTATTTAATAAGAGAGAAAATTCTTCGACAAGCTCAGAGCATAAGTGAACTTATAGAGATAAGACCAACAATAGCTTATAGCCCGTTATCTTATTCCCGAATAATTTTTATAACGCCACCTTTATCCAGTTTTATAATGCTGGATGGTTTCGGATGTCCCATTTCTTCCTGTCGATAGCCTACCACATAGTCGACCATGGACTTAAGTTCTTCTGTGATCTCACTATAATTTGCCGGTGAAGGTTGCCCGCTGATATTAGCTGACGTAGAAACAATCGCCTTACGAAACTGTTGACAGAGACGTTTTGAGAATTCTTCATTCGTCACCCGGATACCTACACTGCCATCTTCGGCAATCAGATTGGATGCCAGGTTTCGTGCACCGGAATAAATGATTGTCAGCGGTTTGTCTGCCACCTCAATCAAATCCCAAGCTACTTCCGGCACATCCTGCACATAGAAGTCCACCTTTACAGGAGAATCGACTAACACAAGCATCGCTTTACTGTCCGAACGCTGTTTTATCTGATACACTCGCCGCACAGCTTCTTCGTTGGTAGCGTCACAACCTATGCCCCAAATGGTGTCGGTGGGGTACAGAATGACTCCGCCTTCGTTCATCACTTGACAGGCTTTTTTAATATCTTCTATCATTTCTTGGTGTATAAATACAGTGATTAACACGCAAAAGTAGTATTTTTGCACGGATTAATAGAAAAGTTTAAGAGAAAACAATGGAAGAAATTCAATTTAACCACACCCTGCCCATACAACTACGATTTAATGATGTCGATAAGTTCGGCCACGTGAATAATACGGTTTATTTCTCTTTCTATGATTTGGGAAAAACCGAGTACTTTGCTTCCGTATGCCCGGACGTCGATTGGGAGAAAGACGGCATTGTCGTCGTACATATAGAAGCGAACTTTCTTGCACAGATTTATGGTTCGGATCACATCGCTGTACAAACAGCCGTTACTGAAATCGGCACCAAAAGTTTTCACCTCGCACAGCGGGTGATTGATACGGAAACACAGGAGATCAAATGCATCTGTACCTCTGTAATGGTCACTTTTGATTTAGAGAAACACGAATCCAAACCTCTGGAAGAAGAATGGATTCAGGCAATCTGTAAATACGAAGGAAGGGATTTGAGAAAGAAGAGATAAGGATATACTTATCCACACCTCTGCTCCTAACACAGACCGAGTACGGAATGAACGTTTTATTTTCTTCAGTAGGAGAAAAACTTTTGCCCAATAGGAAAAAAATATTTGCCCAATTATGGAACAGCAACAATCATCTTTCAAAGAAAAGGAACGTACAGACCTGCGCGAGCCGCAGCACTTCAAGGTGATCATCTATAACGATGACTTCACCACGATGGAGTTTGTCGTCAAGATACTTACTACCATATTCTTTAAATCGGCAGCAAAAGCAGAAACGCTGATGCTACAGGTACACAAGAGTCAATCAGCAGTGGTAGGCATCTATACATACGACATTGCACAATCGAAAGTACAGAAAGCGACCCGTATGGCACGCGAAGAGAATTTTCCACTCCGGCTCACCGTTGCGCCGGAAGAAGAATAAGAATTAGGAGAAGATTATGGATATACAAAATACAGTGCATGTGAACAGCGCATTCACCTATGCACAAAAAAAGGCGATATCTTATCGCCATGAATTTATCACACCTGAGCATTTGCTGAGTGCATTTCTGGAACAGAGTCCCTTTGCCAATGCTTTAAATATGTGTTTCTGTGATACCCAGGAACTTGCTTTCTCTTTAGAGAATTATTTCACGGAAGAACTGGAAAGCGTTCCCGCAGACATGGATTATGAACTGGAAGTTTCAACCCAGCTCAACGAACTGATACAACATGCCTATCTGATGATAGACTATTCAAGTGCTGAAGCATTGAACGTCCCCCATTTAGTGCAAAGCATGCTCCAGCTCAAGGACTCCTGGGCATGCCATATCCTGAAAGAAGCTCTTGAAGAAGAGCTACCCGAATTTATCAGCCAACTCATCTCCCGATATGAAGAAGTGGAGGAAGAAGACAATCTGCAAACCTCTCCACAGGAAAAAAGTGAGCCCTGGCGAAACTTTGTAACTTGTCTGAATGACTGTCTGCAAGACCACAATCCACTCATCGGACGGGAAGCTGAACTGGAACGAACCATCCAGGTGCTCTGTCGCAAAGAGAAAAACAATCCGCTGCATGTAGGCGAACCGGGCGTTGGCAAAACCTCCCTCGCTTACGGACTCGCTGCCCGCATCGAAGCACGTGAGGTCCCCGAACGACTCCTCGACTGCCGTATCTATGAACTGGATTTAGGTACTCTACTGGCAGGTACGCAATACCGGGGTGACTTTGAAAAACGCCTGAAAACCATTATGGAAGGTGTCCGCAATGAAGGACGTGCCATCATCTATATCGACGAGATACACAATCTGATAGGTGCCGGACGTACAGGAGACGGCTCCATGGATGCATCCAATATGCTGAAACCTTATCTGGAAAGCGGAGACATCCGTTTCATCGGTTCTACTACTTACGAGGAATACAACCGTTACTTTGCCCGCAGCAAGGGGTTGGTGCGCCGCTTCCAACAAATAGATATACATGAACCGAGCATTGAGGAAACCATTCATATTGTAGAAGGACTGAAAGAAAAATATGAAGAATTTCATGGAGTAACCTATCAACCTGATGTAATCCCTTACGCCGTCAAAGCAAGTGTCCGCTATATCAGCGACCGCTTTCTGCCCGACAAGGCTATCGGCTTGGTGGATGAAGCAGGAGCTTACCGCGAAATTCACCCTATACCTTCCGGAGAGCAAATTGTGGACAAGACATTGATAACCGATGTACTCGCCCGTATCTGTAAAGTAGATGCACTCGCCATGAAAGAAGAAGATACCACCTCACTGGAAACTTTGCATGCACGTATCAGTGCCAAAATTTACGGTCAGGAAGAGGCAGTGCGTCAAGTAGTGGAAGCCGTACAAATGTCCAAAGCCGGACTGCTGGATGAAAACAAACCGCTGGCAAGCCTGCTCTTCGTCGGTCCTACCGGAGTAGGTAAAACCGAAGTAGCCAAAGTGCTGGCCTCCGAACTGGGTATTTCCTTGCAACGTTTCGATATGAGCGAATATACCGAGAAGCATACCGTAGCCAAATTAATCGGTTCACCCGCCGGATATGTAGGTTATGAAGACGGTGGTTTATTAACCGACGCCATCCGCAAAACTCCCAACTGCGTACTGCTGCTTGATGAAATAGAGAAAGCCCATCCCGATGTATTCAATATTCTGCTACAAGTAATGGACTATGCTGTTCTTACGGATAATAAAGGACGAAAAGCCGACTGCCGCCACGTTGTACTTATCATGACTTCAAATGCCGGTGCACAATTTGCCCGTCAGGCATCTATTGGATTCAGCAGTCAGATTACAGCCGGGGAAGCCATGTTGAAACAGGTCAAGAAGACCTTCAAGCCGGAGTTTATCAACCGTCTGTCCGCTACTGTCGTTTTCCACGATATGAGTCGGAAAATGGCCTCACTTATCCTCGACAAGAAGCTTGGGGAACTGAGCAGCAAGCTTGCCTCACGCCAGATAGAGATGGAACTGAGCCCGGAAGCCCGCAACTGGTTATTGCAACGTGGATTCCTGCCCGAATATGGCGCCCGCGAAATGGACCGTGTGATAGCTTCGCATCTGAAACCACTCCTGATGCGCGAAATCTTATTTGGTTCCTTAAAATCCGGTGGTAAAACTTGCATACAGGTAGACAAAGATCAGTTAGTCTTACAACTTTCAACAAAGTGATACTATGGTCTTTGCACTAACTGACGAAATTACATTTCCCGATCCGCACTACGGTGATCCGGACGGATTGTTGGCAGTAGGCGGTGACCTGTCGACCGACCGCCTCATCCTGGCTTACTCTAACGGGATATTCCCCTGGTACACTTTTCAGGAGGGAATGATACAATGGTGGTGCCCGCTGGAACGCTTCGTCATTTTCCCCGACGAAATCCATATCTCCCACTCCATGCGAACGCTCATAAACAAAGGGAAGTACGATGTCACTATCAATCAGGCTTTTGATGAAGTCATCCGTAAGTGCGGAGAACTGAGGATGGATATGGAAGGTGCCTGGCTCGGTCCGGAAATGATAGAAGCTTACACGTTGTTGCATGAACAGGGCTTTGCCGCCAGCGTGGAAATATGGGAAGGGGAACAGTTAGTAGGCGGACTCTATGGAGTAACCTTGGGACGCTGCTTTTTCGGTGAAAGTATGTTTTCACTGGTTCCCAGTGCATCCAAGTTAGCCCTCATCCACTTGGCACAATTCTTCGGAGAGCATGGCGGCGTACTGATAGACTGCCAGTTCGAAACTCCCCATCTGAAATCAATGGGAGGAAGATATATCAGCTACGAAGAATACATGGAGCTTTTGCAATCATAGCCACCTCCGCTGATCACACCAGCGTAAATTGCAAGTGCTCATCCGTACTGCGCCCTTCATCGTAAGCGAAGCCCTCCCACGTAAAAGCTCTCAAGTCTTCGGGATTTTCAATGCGATTTTTAATAATATAGCGTAGCATTTCCCCGCGGCACATCTTGGCATATATCACAATTGTCTTTAGCTGCCCGCCTTTCCATACCTGGAATTCGGGAGTAATGACACGGACTTCTTCTTCTACTCGCTTCCAGTCGAACAGATCTCTCATCTCACCACTGGCAAGATTAACGAGTATGCCACCCTGACGTTTGATATCCGCTATAAAATAATCCGTCAGCAAAGGTTTCCAGTAATCAAACATAGTCATCCCTCCCCTTTCGGGCAGGCGTACATCTCCTTCCATACGATAAGGCTTTATCCCGTCCAGCGGACGAAGCAGTCCGTACAGAAAGGAAGTGATACGCATGTGTTCCTGAGCGTAACGAAAATCATCTTCGGAAAAATCTTTCGGTACTATACGTTTGAACACCGCACCGGTATAGGCACAGATAGCGGGCATTGCAGAATTTGCCTCCGAAAAGAAATCCTGATAGCGCAGATAATTCTCAGCGGCAATCTTGGAATTTATACGTAGCAGACGTTCCAGGTCAGCAGCTGAAAATTGCCCCATATCCAAAGCATTCTGTACTGCTTCCGCCTGAAAGTACGGAACGGTTATTTCAGGGACTCCTACAGATGTGCGTGCCGTCATCGTTTTGGCACAAGAGATGAATGTCAACATATCACGTTCAAAGTTTTTAGAGAAACAAAGGTAATACAAATCGAATGTAGAACTTTCATGCGAGCATGAAAAAGTTTTGCGCAAAGTTTTTCCGCATAACCTTCCTCTGTTTCCATACTTTTTCGTACTTTTACGCCTTGTTGGAAAAATACAGGCTTTTCCCGAGAGAAACGAAACCTCTTCCAACCACGAGACTGAAAAAAGGAAAAAACAATATATAAAATGACTCACAAATGGAATTATCAACCCATTACACCCGAACAGGCAGAGACAAGCCAAAAGTTGGCCCAAGAATTAGGGATTAGCCCGATTCTTGGCGGATTATTGGTGCAGCGGGGAATAACGAAGGCACAGGATGCCAAGAAGTTTTTCCGCCCGCAATTGCCCGATTTGCACGACCCATTCCTGATGAAAGACATGGATGTGGCTGTGGAGCGCCTTAATAAGGCAATGGGAAAGAAAGAGCGTATTCTGATTTATGGTGATTATGATGTAGACGGCACTACCGCAGTGGCACTGGTCTACAAGTTTATTCAACAGTTCTATTCGAACATTGACTATTACATCCCCGACCGCTACAATGAAGGTTACGGGGTATCTACCAAAGGGGTAGACTATGCCGCAGAAACCGGTGTAGGATTGATTATCGTACTGGATTGCGGCATCAAAGCTGTAGAGGAGATAACCTATGCCAAAGAAAAAGGCATTGACTTTATCATCTGCGACCACCATGTGCCCGACGATGTACTTCCACCTGCCGCCGCTATCCTGAACGCCAAGCGTTTAGATAATACGTATCCTTACGAGCACCTTTCCGGTTGCGGCGTAGGCTTCAAATTCATGCAGGCATTTGCCATCAGTAATGGCATCGAGTTCCATCACCTCATTCCACTGCTCGACTTGGTTGCCGTAAGCATCGCTTCAGACATTGTTCCCATCATGGGAGAAAACCGGATACTTGCTTTCCACGGATTGAAACAGTTGAATAGTAATCCCAGCGTAGGTTTGAAAGCGATTATCGACGTATGCGGACTGACGGAAAAGGATATTACCGTCAGCGACATCGTGTTCAAGATAGGCCCACGCATCAATGCCTCCGGACGTATCCAAAACGGAAAAGAAGCTGTCGACCTGCTGACAGAGAAAGATTTCTCCATGGCTTTGGAAAAAGCCAATCAAATCAATCAATACAATGAAACCCGGAAAGACCTCGATAAGACCATGACCGAGGAAGCCAACCAGATTGTAGCTGACCTGGAAGGGCTGGCAGACCGCCGCTCCATCGTGTTATACAACGAGGATTGGCACAAAGGTGTTATCGGTATCGTTGCCTCCCGCCTGACGGAGATTTATTATCGCCCCGCGGTAGTACTGACCCGTACGGATGATATGGCAACAGGTTCCGCCCGTTCCGTATCTGGTTTTGACGTGTATAAGGCGATTGAATATTGCCGTGATCTGCTGGAAAATTTCGGTGGTCATACCTATGCAGCCGGTCTTTCGATGAAAGTGGAGAATGTTCCCGCCTTTACCAAACGCTTCGAGGAATTCGTTTCACAGAACATCCTACCGGAACAGACAAGTGCGGTCATAAATATCGATGCAGAGATAGATTTCAGGGATATTTCTCCGAAATTCTTTAATGACCTGAAGAAATTCAATCCTTATGGTCCGGATAATCCGAAACCGATATTCTGTACGCATAATGTCTATGATTACGGTACCAGTAAAGTAGTGGGGCGTGATCAGGAGCATATCAAGCTGGAACTGGTAGACAACAAATCGAATAATGTAATGAACGGCATCGCCTTCGGACAAAGTTCGCATGTACGTTTCATCAAAACCAAGCGTTCGTTTGATATCTGCTACACCATTGAAGAGAATACCCATAAACGGGGCGAGGTACAGTTGCAGATAGAGGATATTCAACCTAATTAGTTTGAGAAGTTGAGAGTTGAGAATGGAGAGTTGAGAGTTACCATACGGTTTGACTACTCACTTTCCACCTTCAACTCTCAACTTCCCATAATACCACACCCTATGACTGCGCAGCCTAACTCTCAACTCTCCATTCTCAACTCTCAACTTCTCAAAGAGTACTGGGGATATGATAACTTCCGGGGCATACAGGAAGACATCATCAATAGCATTGGCGAAGGCAAAGACACCCTGGGGCTGATGCCTACGGGCGGCGGAAAGTCCATCACATTCCAGGTGCCTGCACTTGCCAAAGAGGGGCTTTGCATAGTTATTACTCCTCTGATTTCTCTGATGAAAGACCAAGTACAGAACCTGAAAAAAAGAGGAATCAAAGCACTTGCCATCTACTCCGGAATGTCCAGGCAAGAGATTATCGTCACGTTGGAAAACTGTATTTTCGGCAATTATAAATTCCTGTATATATCGCCCGAACGGTTGGATACGGAAATCTTCCGCACCAAGCTACGGAAAATGAACGTTAGCATGATAACCGTTGACGAAAGCCATTGCATTTCACAATGGGGATATGATTTCCGTCCTGCCTATCTGAAGATAGCCGAAATACGTGATCTCCTACCCGGTGTCCCTGTGCTGGCACTGACTGCAACCGCTACTCCGGAAGTCGTGAAGGACATCCAGATGCGGCTGTGCTTCCGGCAGGAAAATGTTTTCCGCATGAGTTTTGAACGGAAGAATCTTGCCTACATAGTCCGCAAAACAGAAAATAAGACCGGAGAACTTCTTCACATCCTACGCCGTATGCCGGGTAGTGCCATTATTTACGTACGCAATCGTCGGCGAACCAAAGAAATCACCGAACTTTTAATTAACGAAGAGATTACCGCCGACTTCTACCATGCCGGTCTGGATGATGCCACCAAGGATATACGTCAGCATCGCTGGCAGACAGGAGAAAGCCGTGTAATGGTTGCCACCAATGCTTTTGGTATGGGTATCGACAAACCCGATGTACGTATCGTAATCCACCTCGATTTGCCGGACTCTCCCGAAGCTTATTTCCAGGAAGCAGGACGTGCAGGACGTGACGGCAACAAAGCGTACGCCGTAATACTCTATGCCAAATCGGACAAAGTCACCCTTCATAAACGTATCCCGGACACCTTTCCGGAGAAAGACTACATCAAACAGGTGTACGAACATCTGCAATATTATTACCAGATGGCAATGGGAGACGGTTTGGGATGTGTCAGAGAGTTCAATCTGGAAGACTTTTGCCGGAAGTTCAAATATTTCCCTGTACCTGCCGACAGTGCATTGAAGATTCTGACGCAAGCAGGATATCTGGAATATACCGACGAACAGGACAATGCCTCCCGTCTTTACTTCACCGTCCGCCGTGATGAACTGTATAAATTACGCGAACTGGGAGAGGATATGGACAAACTTATTCAAATCGTTCTGCGCTCTTACACCGGAGTATTCACGGATTACACCTTTATCAACGAGAATTCACTTGCGGTACGTAGCGGATTAACGCGACAACGGGTGTACGACTTGCTGATACGTCTATCCAAGATGCGTGTCATCGACTATATTCCACATAAAAAGACACCTTATATCATATACACACGCGAACGCGTAGACAGGCAACATCTGCAAATCTCCCGCAGCATATACGAGGAGCGTAAGGAGCGTTATGAAGCCCGCATTCAGGCAATGGTAGATTATGTAACGACCGAAACCGTTTGCCGCAGCCGTATGCTTCTACGCTATTTCGGAGAGAAGAATGAGCATAACTGCGGAATATGCGATGTCTGCCTCAGCCACCGTGCCGAGACTCCCGGGCTTTCCTCCCAACAAATAAAAGAAGAAATTAAAGAATTGCTTCGCAAGCAACCTCTGACACCTGCCGATATTGCCTCACAAATAGAAGCAGATAAAGAAATTATCTCTCAATGTATCCGCGAATTGCTGGAAGATGAAGATCTGAAGGCGGAGAACGGCATAATAAGCCTGAAGGCATAATAAAGGGCGTACAGTGAATGCACGCCCTTCTCCTTATGATATCAATAAGAATTATTCCGTTACTGCCGGCTTCTCAATACCCTCGCTGGTTGCACGTTCTTCCATACGCTGGATACGGGCATCCAAATCTGGATGAGTAGAGAACAATTGATTCAGCTTACTACTTTTCTGTGCACCGGCTTCTTCCTGCAATTTCTTCAGCTTTTGGAAAGATAAAGCCATTGCCCAAGGATTCTTACCATGACTTTTCAGGAATTCATATCCATAGTCATCAGCACTTCTCTCCTGCTTCTGTGAATATGTAGAGTTTACCAGAGCCTCACCCAGGTCACCCAACTGAGAATCAGATAACTTAGCTGCTGTACCACCTTGTGAAGAAATACCATCCTTCAAAGCTGAAGTCAGCAATGCAGTACGGAACCCATTCTTAGAGTCCTTGTGTGCCACGTGACCTACTTCATGACCGATTACACCCAGCAATTCATCATCCGTCATGATATCCATCAAAGACGAGAAAATGCGCACACTACCGTCAGCACAAGCAAATGCATTGACATCTATCACATAATAAACTTTGAAGTTCAAAGGAATTCCCTCCACATCCGTCAAACCTTCAGTCAGCTTTTTCAGACGAATTGTATACTCATTATCGTCGGCACATACCTGATTATGTGTATCCATCCAGTCGATATACTCTTTTACATATTCTGCCATCTGAGCATCAGTCAGAGTAACAGCTTTAACAGCTTTAGCCGCACCTTTCAGTGCTTTCACATTAAACTGAGCCATTGCAGGCATTGTCATGGCCATACATAACATAAAGAAGGCCCACTTCATGAAAGTCTTTTTCATTCTTGTGTCTTTAATTTAGAAATGATGATTAATTAATATAATTGATAAATGTATCGCAAAATAACAAATTTCAAATGATACCATCAATAATAACACGGATGTTTTTTCTTTTTAGGTCGAATTCTTGATATGGAAACGAGATTTTTCACTAAGTTTGCAAAAAGAATAAAAACAAAACACCTAAGAAATACAGATATTATGGGATTCTTTAAATCTTTCTTCTCCGGCAAACAAGAAAAACCGGAAACTGAAAAACAGAAAAACGATCAAAAGAACTTCGAGATATTTAAGTATGACGGCATGCGTGCACAGCGCATGGGGCGTCCCGATTATGCAATTAAATGCTTCACGGAAGCCCTTGCCCTTCAGGAAGACTTTGAAACCATGAGCTACCTGAGCCAGGTTTACATCCAAACCAATGCCCTCAGCGAAGCACATGAACTGCTGGAACGCATGGCAAAACAGGAACCGGACCATACCTCCACTTTCCTCACCCTTGCCAACGTATGTTACCTGCAAGAAGACTATCAGGCAATGGCAGACGCCGCACAAAAAGCTATCGAAATAGAAGAAGGAAATGCCATGGCACACTATCTTCTGGGCAGAGCCAAGCAAGGTATGGACGACGGTATCATGAGCATCGCCCATCTCACCAAAGCTATCGTACTGAAAGACGACTTCACCGAAGCCCGCCTGCTGCGTGCCGAAGCCTTAATCAAGATGCAGCAATACAAGGAAGCTACCGAAGATATCGACGCTATACTCTCCCAAGATCCCGATGAAGAAGCTGCATTACTGCTCCGCGGTAAAGTGAAAGAAACAACGGGACAGCAGGAAGAAGCCGAAACCGATTATCGCTATGTAACAGAATTGAATCCATTCAACGAACAGGCTTTTCTTTGCTTGGGACAACTTTATATCGTCCAGAAGAAGTATCCCGAAGCTATCGCACTCTTTGACGAAGCCATCGAACTGAATCCTAATTTCGCACAAGCCTATCATGAACGCGGTCGCGCCAAGTTGCTGAATGGTGACACGGTAGGCTCTGCAGAAGATATGAAGAAAGGATTGGAGTTGAACCCCAAAGAAATCCAAGGAATCAGCGGACAATATGACAATCAGCCAAGACAAACGGACGTTTTAGGATTGTAGCGCCATGAAAAGCGGCCTCTTTATACTCATTGTATGCCTTCTTTTTCCTGCCTATGTCTGTGCGGACACTTCTAAACATGCTTTAGAAGAAAACAGGAAATTGCTTCACTCTTTAGATAGCCTGCTGGAACAGCAGGATCTATTTGTCAGAGTAAAAGAGGAGCGCATCAAGCAATTGAAAATGCAGTATAGCCGGGTCAAAGATGTAAAGGAACTCTATGCCATGAATAGAATGGTCTATTTGGAGTATCGGGTTTATGATGCGGATTCCGCCCTACATTACATCAACAAGAACATACAACTGGCACAACAGACCAACAACCGTACCTGGGAAGTGGTCTCTTTGCTCGAACAATCATTTGTCCTCACCTCCTCCGGGCTACTGACCGAAGCCTTGAAAGCCGTCAGTGACATCCAACCGGAAGAATTACCCCAAAATCTCCGTTCCGAGTATTTTGGCAGGTTATGTACACTCTATTCCCGCCTCCGGGATTACTCCAGTGAGAACTCCCAACTGTCGGAACATTACAATAATCTCCAAAAGGCTTTCCGAGACTCGGTATACCTCACAGCCACTCCCGACGAATTGCGCTACTGGAACTGCCGGGCATGGCTCTACATGGGAACCCCGGAAATAGAACCCGTCAAACAAGCATTTGAGGAAAACAAGCAGACATTGTCTAACGACAGCCGCAAGTATTCCATAGCTACCTACAATCTCTCCGCCATCTACCGAAGTGAAAATAACGAGAGCAAATACCTGGAAAACCTCATTCTTTCGGCTATGGCAGACATACGGTCTGTCAACGGAGATATCGGCTCTTTGCAGGAAATAGCGGAATACCTATTTAAGCATGGAGAAATAGACCGCGCCTATAACTACATCCTCTATTGTTCCCAAAAAGCCATGCTTTTCCACAACCGGGTACGAATAGTCAAAATGTCTCATTTGCAAAACCAAATCTACAAAGCGTACCAGGAACAGAGCCGCACACAGCAAAAGCGTCTTCAAGCCTCCCTGATTGCCGTCAGTTTCTTATTTCTCGTACTGATCGGCGCCTTCCTGTTCATCCGCAAGCAAATGCGCCGGCTAAAAGAAGCCAACTTGAAGTTAGACAGTACAAACCAGAAGCTGTCTGTTAATATGGATGCCCTCTCTACGGCACATCAACGCCTGGAAGAAGTAAACATACAGCTAAAAGACTTGAATACGCAATTACAGGAAGTCAATGACCAGTTGCGGGAATCTAATTACGTAAAAGAAGAATATATCGGCTATGTATTCAACATCTGTTCCACCTACATCAGTAAGCTGGAAGAGTTTCGCAAGAACATCAACCGGAAACTGAAAGTAGGCCAGATAGAAGATGTAAAAGCAATGACAGACTCTTCCGCAACAGCCTCCAACGAACTGAAAGAGTTCTACCAGAATTTCGATACCATCTTCCTGCATCTCTATCCCGATTTTGTAGGTGACTTCAACGCCTTACTGCTACCCGAAGAGCGCATCGAACTGAAAGAAGGCGAACTGCTTAATACCGAACTGCGCATACATGCCTTGATAAGACTCGGCATCACAGACAGCGTGAAGATAGCGGACTTCCTCCATTGTTCCGCACAAACGGTTTATAACAACCGGCTTCGCACCCGGAATAAATCCATTATCCCGAAAGAAGATTTTATAAATGCTGTGAAAAAGCTCGGAAAATACAAAGCGTAAGCCCTGCTCTCTACTACCGATTCCATTCAAAGAGTTTACTTCCGAGCCTCTCATTTTCAGGAAGCAGCACTAATAATCAAGCACTTATCAGTTTTAACAGTTTACTTTGCCTGTTTACCTCGCAGAGTAAGTAACCCTTATTGCGCATACCTTTGCCACAGAGATCCAAACTAAAAACTTATGTTAACTATTAAACGAATCATGAAAAGAAAAGAAAAACGCTCATGCAGACTCATTCTTGCCTGCTGCGCTTTGTTACTGTTCATTTCGGTAAATGCATTTGCACAACAGCAAGTCACAGTCACCGGAAATGTGAAAGATGAAAAGGGCGAACCCATCATCGGAGCTAATGTCATTGTGAAAGGCACTGGTACAGGAAGTGTCACCAACGTAGAAGGAGACTTTTCATTGGCAAATGTACAGAATGGCAGCACTCTTGAAATCTCTTTTATCGGCTATCTGCACCAAGATGTGAAAGTCAACGGCACGAAACACGTCAGCATTATCCTGAAGGAAGACACTAAGATGCTGGATGAGGTAGTAGTGGTAGGTTATGGTGTGCAGCGCAAGTCGGATATGACAGGTGCAGTTGCTTCCGTAAATACCAAAACACTGGAGAATCGCCCGCAAACCAACATCATCCAATCTTTGCAAGGTGCCGTACCGGGCCTGAATATCTCAGTGACCGGAACCAATGCGGAAGGCTCTTCCACCAAGACCCGCATCCGCGGCGAGAACTCCATCACGGCAGACAACAAACCACTGGTTATTTTGGACGGTATCCCCTTTGATGGTCCTTGGTCCGAAATCAATCCGAACGACATCGAATCCATTGAAGTATTGAAAGATGCTTCTTCGGCTGCCATCTACGGTGCCCGCGGTTCGAACGGTGTCATCCTCATCAGCTCCAAGAGAGGTGAAAAAGGCAAACTGACCATATCTTACGACACCTACATCACCATTGACAATCCTATCAACTTCCCCAACCTCATGAATGGAGCTGAATTCTGGAAGTATAAGACGGAAGCATTGAAAGATGCCAATACCACCCCGCCCACAGAAAGCAATCCCGAACCGTGGATGGGATCTATGACCGTCACAGAATTGCGTATGCACGAAGCCGGCATGGATACCGACTGGCTGGAGCTGGCAACCCGCACCGGTTTCAAGCAGCAGCACAACATCTCCTTCCGTGGTGGCGTCAACAAAACCAACTATTTTGTCTCGCTGAACTATACCGATGTGAAAGGTACTGCCGTAGGCAACCAATTCAAACGCTACAACATCCGTTTCAACCTCGATCAGGAGTTCACTTCCTGGTTTAAGTTCTCTACCAGTACCCAGTTGGGACGCTACGACCGAAGCGGCAGCAGTGCTTCTTTCTCCAGAGCATTCCGTATGAATCCCCTGGCAGAAGCTTATGACGAAGAAGGCAACATCCGTTCCGCCGCCTGGGAAGATTCCAGCGAAGCTTTCTCTGTAAACCCCTTAAGCAGCCTCAACAACAAGAGCAACGACATACGCTCTAAAGTCATCACCAACAACGTGGTAGAAATAAAGTTGCCGTTCGTCCCCGGACTCAGCTATAAGCTCAATACCGGCTATACGTACCAAAACAGCAGCTGGAAACAGTACCAAGGAATGGACACTTACTACGGCGCACGCTCCAATGGTATTCTGAACACCGACGACTGGCACTCACAAGAGTGGATTCTGGAAAACATCATCACTTATACCCGTGAATTCGGCAAGCACCGCATCTTCTTCACCGGTCTGTATTCTGCACAAAGCTACGAGAAAGAAGGCAACGGAATGGAAGGCAAAGACTTTCCGAACGACGTGATGTACTATTACCAGATATCCAAAGCCGCCACCATGTCCGGCAGTTCCAGCTATACCAAGCAAAACCATATCTCTCAGATGGCACGTCTGAACTACTCATACGACAGCCGTTACCTATTGACACTGACTGCACGCCGTGACGGTTACTCCGCATTCGGTAGCCAATCCAAGTTCGGTATATTCCCTTCCATGGCTATCGGCTGGAATATTTCCAATGAACATTTCTTTCAGGCAAGCCCGTTGGCAAAAGTGGTAAGCAACCTGAAATATCGCCTGTCATGGGGTAAGAACGGTAACGAAGCAGTAGGCGCCTACACTACATTGCCTGACCTTTCCACCTTCAATTATCTGAAAGACGACCATACCCCAAACTACGGTTTCTATCCTTCCAAGCTGGCTTCTCCTTCGTTAGGATGGGAAACTACACAATCCATCAATACCGGTATCGACTTCCAACTGTGGAACGGACGTATCCAGGGAACATTCGACATGTACTGGTCGAAGACAAGCGACCTGTTGCTGAATCGCTCCATCCCCACCATCAACGGTACGGGAAACATTACCGAGAATATCGGTGAGACCAAGAACCGTGGTTTAGAGTTGCAAATTACTTCCAACAACATTGCCAAGAAGGATTTCGACTGGTCCACTACTTTCAACCTGTCGCACTACAAGACAAAGATCGTAAATGTAGGTCTCTACGATGCCAACGGCAACCCTATGGATGACATCGGTTCCAGGTGGTTCATCGGCCAGCCCATCAGCGTGAACTACGACTACCGCTTCATCGGTATCTGGCAGATCACCGACCCGTCTAATCCGAACGGACAGCAAGACCCGAACTATCGCTACTCCATCCCCGGATATATGAAGTACCATGACAAGGATGGTGTAAACGACATCACCCCAGCAGACAAGGAAATCATCGGCTCGGCAATTCCTAAAGTAACAATGGGTATGACGAATACTTTCCGATACAAGAATGTCAGTCTGAGCGTATTCCTCAATGCCCAACTGGGACAGACAGCCAATAACTGGCTTTACGACGTATCTCACAACTCCTATCGCCAGAACCGCCTCATGGTAGACTTCTGGACACCGGAGAATCCTACCAACAAGTACCCGAAAAACTCACTGGATACTTCTGTAAACCCGATGAGCGCAGGTTTCTACGAAAAGACCGACTTCCTCCGTGTGCAGGATGTCACGCTGGCCTACCGTGTTCCTCAGCGTTGGTTAAAGAAGATTTCCCTGAACCGCCTCGAAGTATATATGAACATCAAGAACCTGGCAACCTGGACAAGCTGGACCGGCCTCGACCCGGAATTTATCAGCGACCAACAGTCCACTCCGCAGGTACGTTCATTCACATTCGGTCTGAAACTTGATTTATAAACCGCTAAAACAAAGAGAAACAGTATGAAAAAGCTAAAATATACACTGATAGCACTACTCGTGCTCTGCATGACCGGATGCAATGAATCCAGCTTCCTGGAAGAAGATCCGCGTGCTTCACTCTACCCTGAAAATCTGTTAGTAGATTACAGCGGGTTCCAATCCATGGTAACCAGCCTCTACGGAATGATGCGTAACGAATACCGCCGTGCCGATGCACTCGGTGGTGGTCTGCCGCTCGTTCTGCACTCTGCATGGGGTTGCGGTGTGGACAATTCATGGAGTAATAACTCACACAGCGACTTTAAATACATGTACTATCCGTCGCAAATCAACCAGACGGACTTACGGATATTTCAGAACATCTTCCAATGGTGCTACCGCATCATCAATACGGCAAACATGGTGATTTCACGTGCCGAAGGCAGTGGTATCGACTGGAAAGGAACCGAAACCGAAGCTGCCGCCCACAAGAATAAGATCATCGCACAGGCCCGCTTCTTCCGCGCATGGGCTTACCGTCATCTGACGTATTCATTCGGTGCCGTACCTTTGTCCACCGAAGAAATTACAGGTATGAACTACCGTAACGACTGGGAGCGCAATTCCGTAGAATCCATCCGTGAAGTCATGGAGCAGGACTTTGTTTTCGCCATGAACAATTTACCGTTGCGTGAAGAAAGCAACAGCAAGATTTCAGGAGCCATGGCACGCCATTATCTGGGTGAACTATACCTGGCAATGGACCAGCCCTCCAAGGCAGTCGAAGTTTTGAAGCCGCTGACAGAAGGTTCCGAATACAGTTTGATAACCAACCGTTTCGGCAAGAACTCCGCCAATCCAGGCTGTCCGTTCATCGACGTATTCCGCACACCGATGTATGCGGACGGAAACACAGAGGTTTTATATGCTTTTGTCAACACGGAACCGGAAAACAGCGCGTTCGGTACAGCCGAAGTTTACATGAAGAGTACATATAAAAATTATTACTCCAACGACGGTGTCATCAACAAGAGCAACAAGTACGATCCCGACTATACAAGCGGTGCAGCCACTTGGCCTCAGGTGTTCTGGATAAACAACGGTGGTAAAGGTGCCGGACGTTGCGTGCCTTCAAGAGGTGCTTTCCGCCTCTACAACTATAAAGATCAGGGAACTCAGGACGACCGTGTATCCGATCATGCAGTGGTATGGACTATTAACGAAAAGGGTGCCGACGGCAAGATTACGGAATTCCTTAATAACGGTAAGATGGTGGTAGACACCACTGTAACCGCCGCTATGCTGGATGATAATAAGACAACCATCAAGAAGTATAACTGGCCCACTACCCGCAAATGGGATTACGTGGCACCGTTGCTGGCAAATGGTGACAAGGATGGATGTTATCAGGATATTGTTTATCTCCGCCTCGCCGACACGTACTTGCTTTATGCGGAAGCCTTACTGAAAAACAACCAGGCAGGTGAAGCCATCAAATGGATTAACAAGGTACGCAATCGTTCCAATGCAGTCAGCATCACAGAAGCTGAACTTACCGCAGGAGGTATGGATTTCATTCTGGACGAACGTAGCCGTGAACTTCTTTCCGAAGAAGAACGCCGTCACACCCTGATTCGCGTAAGTCAGGAGAAAGGTGGAGATGAACGTGATGTGAACAATTACTTCAAACGCCGTATGCGACAGTTGAATGAGATTGCAGGACGCGATGCACGAGGCATGAATTCGTATGATACGCCTGTGTTGTTCCCGATTCCGCAAGAGTTCATAGATTCCAATACAGGTCGCCAGTTGGAGAATAATCCGGGGTACTTATAAGACAGTAGAACAATGATTAAATAGTGCTATCCCAATTCTCCTCCTCTCAAAAGGAGGAGAATTGAGACACTTCATTTAATGCATTCCTGTCCCATCTCCGATCACTCCTCAAAAAACAATTTATAACACAGAACCAATCAGATTATGTCAGTCGTAGCCTTCCTCCTCTGTATATTGGTGATCACCGTCACCGCTATTTACCTCTACCGGAAACTGAATCCGCAAGGAGTTCTGATGCTGGCCGGACTTGTGATGTTGACATTCGCCCTCATTCTCAATGTCCAACCCATCATTCCGGATAAATCCACCGGTAGCGTTGTTTTCGATTTGGTGAAAGTGGTGGAAGAAACATTCATCGGCAACCTGTCCCGCGCAGGACTGATGATTATGACCATTGGCGGCTATGTAGCTTTTATGAATCACATAAAAGCCACCAATGCCCTGGTACACATCTCCATGAAACCGTTGGGTTTCTTTCGTCGTTACCCCTACCTGGCAGCTACCGTCACCATTCCCATCGGCCAGTTGCTCTTTATCACTACCCCCTCGGCAGCCGGATTAGGACTCTTGCTTGTCGCCTCCGTTTACCCCGTCCTCATCGGATTGGGAGTAAGCCGCCTCACCGCATTATCCGTCATTGCCGCCGCAACGCTGTTCGACCAGGGACCCGGCTCGGCAAACACAGCCCTTGCTGCCGAACTTATCGACCAGACCAACGTAGCTTATTTCATTACCCACCAACTCCCGTTGGTTATCCCTACCATCTTGGTAGTCATGACCCTGTTTTACTTCAACAATAGATATTTCGATAAAAAAGAAGCCGCCAGGCAGAGTACGGAAAACCATGAAACAGCAGAAGTCCCGCAGACCTCTACCCAACCGGATATTCCATTGATATTCGCCATGCTGCCCGTACTTCCGCTTGCGCTTCTCATTATATTTTCACCCTATGTGGGGCTGTTCCAACCTCCCATAACACTCAATACAACGACCGCCATGCTATTTTCCCTCTTTGTCTCACTTGTATTCGTAGGCTGTCATATACGCAATATACGGAAAACCTTTGACGCCTTCTCCAGCTTCTGGAAAGGGATGGGAAATGTCTTCGGAAGTGTCGTGACACTGATTGTTGCCTCCGAGATATTTTCCAAAGGACTGATTAGCCTCGGCTTTATCGACTCACTGGTAGATTACTCCACACATATAGGACTTTCCGGCATTGCCATCGCAGCAGTCTTCGCCCTGATAATCTTCTGTGCGGCCATGTTGATGGGAAGCGGAAACGCGGCCTTCTTCTCGTTCGGTCCGTTGCTGCCCGGAATTGCCGGACAGTTGGGTATGCCTGCCTATTCCCTCGTGCTTCCTTTGCAGTTATCCGCCAGTATGGGGCGTGCCGCATCTCCCATAGCGGGTATCATTGTCGCCATTGCCGGCGTGGCGGGTGTATCGCCCATTGAACTGGCAAAGAGAAATACCCTGCCCCTTATAGGCAGCATTCTATTCCTGATAGCTTATCATTTCATAACACTATAAAACAACTCCGAATCATGTTCACACTCATTAAAAATGCAAACTTATACTCTCCGGAACATCTTGGCATGAACGACGTTCTGCTGGCAGATGATAAAATAGCCCTCATAGACCGGAAGATAGAACTGACCGGTATTCCATTTGATACCATAGACGCCGGCGGGTGCGCCGTCACCCCCGGCTTTATCGACCAGCACGTCCACATCACCGGTGGCGGCGGACAAACCGGCTATGCTTCCTTAGTCCCCGACGTCTCCATGAGCGAACTGGTGGCTTGCGGAACCACCACCGTGGTAGGACTACTCGGCACAGACGGTTTCGTAAAAGAACTGACCACCCTTTATGCTAAAACCAAAGCCCTGGAAGATGACGGCCTCAGCGCCTACATGCTTACCAGTTTCTACGGATTGCCTCCCAGAACACTGATGTCCTGCGTAGCCGACGATCTCATCTTCATCGACAAAGTGATCGGTTGCAAACTTGCCATGAGTGACGACCGCAGCGCTTTCCCCACCGAACTGGAGATACTGCGCCTCATCAACCAAGTACGCCTCGGCGGTTTCACTTCCGGCAAAGGAGGTATCCTGCATATTCATCTGGGAGCCTTACCCGACGGTATCACCCCGTTGCTGGACATCGCCCGCAAATATCCCACGCTGATTCCCTATCTCTCGCCTACCCACCTGATACGCACGGAAGCCTTATTCTGGCAAGCCGTAGAATTTGCCTGCATGGGTGGTATGGTAGATTTCTCCACCGGAGGAACCAAATTCGACGCTCCCCATCGCTGCGTCATGAAAGCCCTCGAAGCCCATGTACCCCTCGACCGCATCACCTTCTCCAGTGACGGCCGTGGCGGAGTGCGCCGTACCAATCCCGAAACAAAAGAAACGACCTATCGCCCCGCTCCCCTGCACCTCAACTTGCAGGAGATGAGATTGCTCGTAAAAGAAGGTCTGTTGCCTCTGGAACAGGCACTGACCCTTATCACCAGCAATCCGGCACGCAACCTCAAACTGCGTACCAAAGGCAGAATAGACATCGGTTTCGATGCCGACCTCTGTTTCCTCGATTCCGAGCTTCAACTGACACACGTCATAGCACGCGGCAAACTCGTCCTAAAGGATAAAGAAGTCATTAAAAAAGGGAGGTATGAAGAATGAAAAGACTGATTCTATTTTTTGCCATTGTCTTTCTGGGCGCCGGACTCCGTGCCGCCTCCGTGCTTCCCGTGGGTGAAGGCAAGTTCACCTACAAAGACTATCCGCCTTTTGCCGACCGTCCGGTAGATGTGCACTATTACATTCCGGCTTCGGGCGATGTACGCCGGATGCCCATTGTCTTTGTCTTTGAAGGTGCCGACCGCGGTTTCACTTATCTACTCAAAGCCTGGAAGCAGGAGGCAGAGAAGCATAAATTCATGGTTTTCATTCCCCACTTCGATCTGGAAAGGTTTCCTTTGCCCGATTATCAGGAAGTCGGTGTCATGAATGACAAAGATCACACGATACGTCCGGCCGAAAAGCAAACGCCGGCACTGGTTGATAAAATCTTTGAGTACGTCCGCCAATCTTCAGGTAGTGAACGGAAAGGATATATGATTTACGGTCACTCAGCCGGAGGGCAGTTTGTGCAGCGTTTCATGCTTTTTTATGACAGTCCGTATGTGGAGAAAGCCGTTATCGGCAGTCCGGGATGGTACACCTTCCCCGATGCTTCGCAAAATTTTCCCTACGGAGTACGCAACATTCCGTATGTCACCCCCGAAACAATCAGGAAGTACCTTGCCAAACCGATTATCCTCCAATTGGCTACGGGAGACACCATCCGCGAATCGTATTTAAGAAAGACTCCCGAAGCCGAAGCACAGGGACGCAACCGCTACGAGCGTGGCAATCAGTTCTACCGATACCTCCACCGGATAGCAGCCGAACACAACTGGCCCTGCAACTGGCAGAAAATAGAAGAACAGGGCATCGGACACCACTCCGCCGGAATGGGCAGACGTGCCGTTCCTGCCATGTTGGGAGACTCCCTACGTGCACTGTTCATAGGCAACAGCTACACACAATACAACCGTTTAGTCCGACAAGTGCAAGCTCTTGCCGCCTCCACCGGCCACAAGCTTTCTGTAAAATTGGTGGAACACGGTGGCTGGACATTGAGGAAACATGCCGCCAATCCTGAAACCCTGGATGCCATTCGTGAAGGAAACTGGGATTTCGTCATCCTGCAAGACCAAAGTAAAGCGCCTGCCCGCGAAAAGGAATGGGTACAGGAAAATGTATACAAGCCTGCCCACTCCCTCGACAGCCTGCGCCGCCTTTACAATCCGAAGGGAAAAACCGTTTTCTACATGACCTGGGGACACGACATCGACACATATACCGAAATGCAGCAACGACTGGCTGAAAGTTATTTGGAGATGACTGTTCAACTGAATGCCTGGTGTGCCCCCGTCGGCATCGCTTGGAAGCGTGTCCGCACGGAGAATCCAAGTATCACGCTTTACAACAACGATCACAGCCACCCTTCCCGACAGGGTTCTTATCTTGTCGCCAATGTATTCTGTAGCGTATTTTTTCAGAAACCCTATACAAGTACTTATTATGTCGGACTGCCCGAAGAGGAAGCACTCTATCTGCAACGTATTGCGCAAGAAACCGTATTCAGCAACCCTTCTCTCTGGAATATCCAGCCCACGGTGCAGCCGGAAGAGGTAACCCGCCGTTTCTATCCCGAACCGGAACAGCAATATTCCACTCCCACCCTCGGCAAGCCGCTTGAAGAAGGTCTGGCTTCCTTGTTCGAGATAAACAGATATTTGAAGGATTTAGCCGACAAGCATCCCGGTAAGGTTACGCTGTCCGATATAGGAAAGACTCCACAGGGCAGGGATATCCCCGTGCTCTATTTCGGAACTCCCAACGAGAAAAAGAAAATAAGAGTCTGGATACAAGCAGGACTGCACGGCAACGAACCTGCCGGGCCGGAAGCAACCTGTATGCTTGTCGATTATTTACTGAATACGCCCGAAGGTACTGAACTATTGAGAAAGGTTTCTCTTGCGCTTGTACCCATAGCCAATACGGACGGTTATGCCATGCAAAGCCGTAAATCGGGCAGTGGGTATGATTTGAACCGGGATCAAAGTAAACTTGCCGATCCGGTGACTCTTCTTCTTAAAAAAGCGTACAAGGAATGGAATCCCGAAATAGCGCTGGATATTCACGAATTCAATCCGTTCCGCAAGGAGTTTGAATTGCTTCGGGGTACTAAAGTAGCTACGGCCCCCGATGTCCTTTTCCTACCCAGCGGGCATTTGAATATCCCTGCCGGAATTCGTACACTTTCCAACGGCTTATTCCGTGAAGAAGCAGAGAAGGCATTGGAAGCTAACAGTTATCATTCAGGCTTTTACTTTACACCCAGTGTCAGAAATGATAGCTTGTATGCAATGAAAGATGCCAAGAACCCGCAATCCAGTTCCACGTTTCAGGGACTCACCAATACGGTATCTCTATTCATAGAAATCCGTGGAATAGGATTGGGAAGAGCGTGTTTTGCCCGTCGTGCAGAATGTGGTTTTCTGGTATCCCGCAGTCTTTTGGAAACGGCGGCTCTTCATTCAAAAGAAGTAAGAAGTGAGATACGAAAGGCCGTAAAAGAGACTTGCAGTGGAAAGAGTGATATATCCGTCACTTTTCAATCCGCACGGACAGAGCTTCCCGTTACTTTTATTGACCTTGCCAAGAACGAACGTTTTACGGAACCTCTGCCTACCTTCGATGCACTTCAACTAAAAGCTGAGTTAGTACGCAAACGTCCCAAAGCATATATTCTGCCGAATACCTGCCGGATGCAAGCAGAGAAATTGCGGGCTTTAGGAATAGAAGTAGAAGAGATAGGAAAAACCTTCACAGCCACCGTAGAGAAGTATATAGTTACCGGATACAAGAAAGTTACCAAGGAATGGGAAAAGATTTATCCGGTCACAGTCTCTACACGGACGGTAAAGGAAAAGAAGAGCTTCCCGGCAGGTTGTTTCATCATTCGTCTTTCACAGAAGAATGCAAACCTTGCGACAACGCTGTTAGAACCGGAGTCCGTGAATGGCTTTGTCAATTTCGAAGTGGTTCATACGGAGTTTGGGAAAGAGTTGCCGATATACAGGAAAGGTTTCTAACTCCATTCCGATTAATTACACATCAAATCGATTAATTCTTTTTTGACGGGATATGAACATAATTTCC
>NZ_MSHA01000073.1:0-3463 GCF_001940965.1 Bacteroides sp. Phil13
CTTCAGCCCAAATATCAGGAGTCGTCGGATCTTGGCAAGTATGCTTTCCGGTACGAATATGACGCTCGCGGACGTTGTACGAAGAAGATACTTCCGGGTGCTGATTTTGTGGAGTATATATACAATGACGCGGACCAGCTTGTCTACTCCCAGGATGGCAACCAGCGGGCGCAGGCTACCAAGAAATGGACTTATTATCTGTATGATAAGTTCGGTCGTCTGACCGAGCAGGGGGAGACTGAGAGTATAGAAAATCATTCTGTTTCCGAACTCCAACTTTCTAACTGTTATGATGGGTATGGCTTTTTAGGTACTACCGGCTTCGACGATATTGTTTACAGCATAAATGAAGCTGACAAAAAATACGGCAAGGGCATGCTGACCGGAAGCTCCGTTGCTGTTCCCGGCAGTTTCTCCCGGATTTATACTGCGTATTATTATGACGCAGAGGGACGTATGGTGAAGAGTGTGCAAAATAATCTGCTTGACGGGTTTGATGTAACTGAAACGGCTTATACTTTCAGTGGCAATCCTTCTGTGGTGACACATGTTCACAGCGCAGCCGGTAATGACAGGTTGACTGAGACGTATGCTTACAGTTACGATCACAATGACCGGCTGGCTAAGGTAGAACACACCTTGAACGGTATTAAAGTGACCCTTGCAGACTATATCTATGATGACCTCGGACGTCTGGAGCAGAAGAACCTGCACGGTCTTCCGCTTCACCGGCAGGAATACAAGTATAATGTGCGCGCCCTCTTGACAAGCATCTCCGGTAATTTCTTCGGTGAATCGCTTTACTACTATACTGGTGACAATCCCGTAAAGTGCTACAACGGCAACATTAGCAGTGTGAAGTCTAGCTTCAACGGTCCTCCTCGCGAGCGTTGCTACCAATTCCGTTACGACGGGCTGAACCGTTTGACCGACGCTCATTTTAGTGGCTCTGCCTATGACCCTAAATTTCCTGCGGGGAACTTTGCCGAGCACGTCACCGCTTATGACAAGAACAGCAACATTCTTGGTCTCAGTCGTTACGGCCAGACGGGTGCCGGCAGCTTCGGTCTGATCGACAGCCTGACCTACAGCCTGCAGGGCAACCGGATAACGCGTGTGGACGATGCTGCCACTGCTTCTGCCTATGGTGGTGGATTTGAATTTAAAGATGCTGTAAAGCAGGACAATGAATACGTTTATGACGCCAACGGTAATTTAACAAAAGATTTAAATAAAGGAATCGTTGGAATTCAATATAATTATTTAAATTTGCCAAACAAGGTCACGTTCGGCGATGGCAGCACCATTACTTATACGTATGCGGCAGACGGCACGAAGCTCCGCACATTGTATAAAGTGGGTTCTACTACCACGACAATGGACTATTGTGGGAACGTGATCTATGAAAATGGTGTCCGTAAGTATCTTCTTACCGAAGAGGGTTATGTTTCCTTGAGCGACGGTATATACCATTACTTCTACCGTGATCATTTGGGGAATGTCCGTTTGGTGATGGGAGCCCCCACGAGTAGCGGGGGGCAGGTTGAGGAGCGCAATGACTATTATCCTTTTGGCGGTCTGATAGCTGACCTCGGTAGTGTGCAGCCTTACAAATACAACGGCAAGGAACTGGATACAAAGAAGGGATTGAACTGGTATGATTATGGGGCAAGGCAGTATGATGCAGCGCTGGGAATCTTTACTACGATAGACCCTTCTTCCGAAAAGTATTACCCGACCTCTCCTTATGTTTATTGTGGAGGTGATCCTATAAATAGGATAGATCCTACAGGAGCGGATTGGTATAAGGATAGTGACGGCAATTATCATTGGGCTGAAAGAGGAGACGATATAACTGAGGGCTGGACATGGGTTGGTTCTTCGGTCTCTATAGAAATCAGTAAAAGTAAGTATGTCAATTACTATGAGAACGGTGGTATTGTAGCCAACAAGCCTGTCAATGCTTTTGATCTGATCGCTTCCAGCCCTAAGTTGCAGAATCTTTTTCTTGGTGAGAATAGTCTGTTATCGGAGGCTTCCAAGTCAAGGCTGTTCAATGGACTTGTAAATCGTTCATTGAATAGTATTGGGATACCGGTTGGTCAAGCTTTGGTGGGTTATGCAGCTGTCGAATTTGGTGGAATTGCCTTAGGAAAGATTTTTGGCTGGGGAGCTAAGGGCTTAGTGAACTTATTAGGGAAAAGTGGGGCTAAAGCTGCAACTCAAACTGGTGTCAATACATTAACAGCTAGTGAATATCTTCGGATAGAAAATGCTGCAACTCGAATAAATATGCCTATAAATGTTGTCGGTAGTCGTGCGTCTGGTACAGCAACGGCATATTCTGATTGGGACTATATTATTGAGGGAATAAATAAACATAATTGGAATAAAATAAAAAATTCTCTTCCAGGCGCACGGTCTATATTAGACAATACACCACGGAATATAGATCTTATAAAGGAACCTCTTGATAGAACAAAACCATTTATAACAATTTATCCACGATAATAGTTTATGAAGTTTGAGCATGAAATATTAATTAATAAGTACGGTCAGGATCTAATAGATCTAGATCAACTAGTACTTCTGTATAAAAGCTTTGGAGAAGATTATAAAAGGTCTTTTATTCACGGTCTCATAACTTTGATAATGCAATCAAAGCCTAAAAAGGAAGACATTAAAATAGCTATATGTAATAGTTGTTTAAAGGAGAGTTATACACCATGTGTTTTGTTAAAAAAGGATTTGTCACAATCTAATCTTTATAAAATTGGAGGATTGCCCTCCTATGAATTAGAGAAAACCGTAGTCTTATTTCTAAATTTATTTAGAGTAGCTTATAAACGTAGATTTGAGAAAGAAAGGAATAATATTTATAAATGGTGGTATTGGGACTTGTCTGATAGTAGAAATCTAAAAAGAATTGAGGATGGAAAATTGACGATGGATTGATTTTCTGTCCGTTCAGTCGAGTATGTTATCCGGCTGAAATACTAAAATCTTCAATCAATTAATTGAATGATCCCTACCTTTTACAACAAAACACAGAGGTAGGGATCTTCTTGGCTTATATCTCTTATCATGACGAGCTTGAGCGTTCTTTTCTAACGGCACAAAAGCTATATTCAACAATGCTCCTTTCAACAAGAACTTCTTTACAGTCTGGTTAACAACCTACGATAATGGCAATTTAGCACAAGATTTAAACAAAGGTATAGAGGATATTCAATACAATTGCTTAAATTTGCCAAGACTGATAAAGTTTAAGGATCAGAGTACTATTACTTATACTTATGCGGCAGACGGGACAAAGCTGCGCGTGGAACATAAGATAGGAAATAGCACTACCCGGACGACTTACTGCAGTAATGTGATCTATGAGGATGGTACAGCCAAGTGTTTATTAACGGAAGAAGGTTATGTCTCTTTAGACGGTCGGGAATATCACTATTACCTGAAG
>NZ_MSHA01000074.1:0-134415 GCF_001940965.1 Bacteroides sp. Phil13
ATATGGGGGCTTTTTGTATTTATAATGGTTGCTTTCAGTAGCTTTTTTTCCTCTTTGAACCCTCTATTTTCCTTTTTCAGCAAGCAATTTCTTTTAAGTTTGCAACTTCATCCTTATCTTTACGGAATAAAAATGGCATAAAAGGACTTTTTTTGAAAAATAGGGTGTTTTTATTCCGTTCTTTCTCTTTTTTATCTGAGGGATTTTAGTACTTTTGGGCTCAAATCTAATAAAAAGGGAAAAAATCGCAATTATATAATTATTAAAATTACTCCTGTTATATGGAAAACAAAATTCAAGAGTTGACTGATAAGATTTACCGCGAGGGGGTTGAAAAAGGTAACACCGAGGCCCAGAAACTTATCGCTAACGCTCAAGATGAAGCCAAGAAAATTGTAGAAGATGCTCGTAAAGAAGCTGAAGCAATTGTGGCTGCTTCTCGTAAGTCTGCCGATGAACTGGCAGAAAATACCAAGTCGGAATTAAAATTGTTCGCCGGTCAGGCAGTGAATGCCTTGAAGTCTGAAATTGCCACACTTGTGACGGATAAAATTGTCAATGTAGATGTGAAAGCATTTGCTGCCGATAAAGATTATCTGAATGCATTTATAGTTGCATTGGCTTCCAAGTGGAGTGTGAACGAGCCTATCGTGATTTCGACTGCTGATGCAGATGGCCTGAAAAAATACTTTGCTTCACAAGCAAAAGCGTTGCTGGATAAGGGAGTGAAGATAGAGCAAGTGAACGGTAACAAGACGTTGTTTACAGTCTCGCCTGCCGATGGTTCGTATAAGGTAAACTTCGGTGAAGAAGAATTTATGAATTACTTCAAAGAATTCCTGCGTCCGCAGTTAGTGGAAATGCTGTTCTAAAACCACAGGATATGAGTAAATACTATTACTACTTGGTAGCTGGTTTGCCCGAACTCACATTGGAGGACAGTAAGCTGAGTTATACGGTAGCTGATTTCAAAGCGGAACTGTATCCGGATTTGTCTGACGAAGATAAGAAACTGATTGATTTGTTCTATCTGAAGTTTGACAATGCGAACGTTCTGAAATTACTAAAGGACAAGGACGCTGCCATTGATCTGCGCGGAAATTATTCTGCAGAAGAATTGGTAGAGTTTATCTCGTCTCTGAAAGAGGGTGATGAGATAGCTGATGCCGTGTTCCCTTCCTATCTCTCCACTTTTATTTTCGAATATTTCAATGCTACTGCTGAGGACGATTTTCTGTATGAAGACCGTCTGGCTGCGCTTTATTATGAGTATGCAATGAAGTGCAAAAATAAGTTCGTGTCTTCCTGGTTTGCGTTCAATCTGACGATGAACAATATACTGGTGGCACTGACTGCCCGGAAATTCAAGATGGATATCGCTCCGCTGATAGTAGGTGATACGGAAGTGTGCGAGGCTTTGCGTACATCCGGTGCTCGTGATTTCGGACTGACGGGGGAAGTGGATTTCCTGGATCAGTTAGTTAAGATCAGCGAAACCGAAGAGCTGGTGGAACGAGAGAAGAAAATAGACCAGTTGCGTTGGAATTGGATGGAAGAAGCTACTTTTTTCAATTATTTCACTGTGGAACGTTTGTTCGTTTTTCTGTTGCAACTGGAAATGATAGAACGGTGGATTTCTTTGGATAAAGAAAAAGGCAACCAATTGTTCCGCAGCATCATAGCAACGTTGAAGGACGAGGTGCAGATACCTGCAGAATTCAGATAAAATAAATAACATAATTATATGGCAACAAAAGGAACTGTTAGTGGCGTTATCGCCAACATGGTAACCCTCGTCGTTGACGGCCCGGTGGCACAGAACGAGATTTGCTACATCTCGACCGGAGGCGACCGGCTGATGGCGGAGGTGATTAAGGTGGTAGGTACCCATGTGTACGTGCAGGTGTTTGAAAGCACCCGCGGACTGAAAGTAGGGGCTGAAGCCGAATTTACCGGACACATGCTTGAGGTGACATTAGGCCCGGGTATGCTTTCGAAAAACTATGACGGTCTGCAAAATGACCTTGATAAGATGGATGGAGTCTTCCTGAAACGTGGACAATATACGTATCCGCTGGATAAAGGAAGCAGATGGCATTTTGTGCCTCTGGTGAAAGTAGGGGATAAAGTGGAAGCGGCTGCCTGGCTGGGACAAGTGGACGAAAACTTCCAACCGCTGAAAATCATGGTACCTTTCACCCAGAAAGGCGTATGTACCGTGAAGTCCATCGTAGACGAAGGTGAATACAGCATCGAAGATATTGTAGCTGTACTAACTGACGAAGAAGGAAATGACATTCATGTGAACATGATACAGAAATGGCCGGTGAAACGCGCCATGACAAATTATAAAGAAAAACCGCGTCCCTTTAAACTGCTGGAAACGGGTGTACGTGTAATCGATACTGTGAATCCTATTGTAGAAGGTGGTACGGGATTTATCCCCGGTCCTTTCGGTACTGGAAAGACGGTACTTCAGCATGCCATCTCCAAACAGGCGGAAGCGGATATTGTAATCATCGCTGCCTGTGGTGAGCGTGCCAATGAGGTTGTGGAAATCTTTACGGAGTTTCCGGAACTGGTTGACCCGCATACCGGACGTAAGTTGATGGAGCGTACAATCATTATCGCCAATACTTCGAACATGCCCGTAGCTGCTCGTGAAGCATCTGTGTATACGGCTATGACGATTGCGGAATATTACCGAAGCATGGGCCTGAAGGTATTGCTGATGGCTGACTCCACTTCCCGCTGGGCACAGGCATTGCGCGAAATGTCCAACCGTATGGAAGAGTTGCCTGGACCTGATGCATTCCCGATGGACTTGTCTTCTATCATCTCCAACTTCTACGGACGTGCCGGATATGTAGTGCTGGGTAACGGTGAAACGGGATCTATTACCTTTATCGGTACAGTATCTCCTGCCGGTGGTAACCTGAAAGAGCCTGTAACGGAAAATACGAAGAAAGTAGCCCGTTGTTTCTATGCTCTTGAACAGGACCGCGCCGACAAGAAACGTTATCCTGCCGTGAATCCGATTGATTCTTATTCTAAATACATCGAATATCCTGAATTTGAGGAATATATCAAAACTCATATCAATGGTGAATGGATTGGTAAGGTGAACGAAATCAAAAACCGCCTGCAACGTGGTAAAGAGATTGCCGAACAGATCAACATCCTGGGTGATGACGGTGTTCCTGTAGAATATCATGTAACATTCTGGAAGTCAGAGTTGATTGACTTCGTAATCCTGCAACAGGATGCTTTCGACGAAATTGATGCTGTAACACCGATGGAACGTCAGGAGGATATCCTGAATATGATCATTGACATCTGTCATACGGAATTTGAATTCGATAACTTTAATGAGGTAATGGATTACTTCAAGAAGATGATTAATGTTTGTAAGCAGATGAACTATTCGAAGTTCAAGTCTGAAGAATATGAAGGATTCCGTAAACAGTTGCAGGAACTGATTGAAGAACGTAAAGCATAAAAAAGAATAAGATGGCAACAAAAGCATTTCAAAAAATATATACCAAGGTCACTCAGATTACGAAAGCTACCTGCTCGCTGAAAGCAACAGGGGTAGGGTATGACGAGTTGGCTACCGTAAACGGCAAGCTCGCCCAGGTGGTGAAGATTGCCGGTGACGATGTGACTCTGCAGGTATTCGAGGGTACGGAAGGTATCCCCACCAATGCGGAGATAGTATTCCTGGGCAAGTCGCCTACGCTGAAAGTGAGCGAACAGCTTGCAGGGCGTTTCTTCAACGCTTTCGGTGATCCGATTGACGGAGGTCCGTCCATCGAAGGCCAGGAAGTGGAGATCGGTGGCCCGTCTGTGAACCCGGTACGTCGTAAACAACCGTCGGAACTGATTGCAACAGGTATTGCGGGTATCGACTTGAACAATACGCTGGTATCCGGACAGAAAATTCCGTTCTTTGCGGACCCCGACCAGCCGTTTAACCAGGTAATGGCGAATGTAGCACTTCGTGCCGAGACAGATAAGATTATTCTGGGTGGTATGGGTATGACGAATGATGACTACCTGTATTTTAAGAATGTGTTCTCTAATGCCGGTGCGCTCGACCGTATCGTCAGCTTCATGAATACAACGGAGAACCCTCCGGTAGAACGTTTGCTGATTCCGGACATGGCGTTGACGGCAGCCGAATATTTCGCTGTGAACAATAATGAAAAGGTACTGGTGCTCTTGACTGATATGACCTCTTACGCTGATGCGTTAGCTATCGTATCCAACCGTATGGACCAGATTCCTTCCAAGGACTCTATGCCGGGTTCTCTTTATTCGGATTTGGCTAAGATCTATGAGAAGGCTGTGCAGTTCCCGAGTGGCGGTTCCATTACCATTATCGCGGTAACTACATTGTCCGGTGGCGACATTACGCATGCTGTGCCTGATAATACGGGTTACATTACGGAAGGTCAGTTATTCCTGCGTCGTGATACGGATATCGGTAAGGTTATCGTTGACCCATTCCGTTCACTATCCCGTTTGAAACAGCTCGTTACAGGTAAGAAGACCCGTAAGGATCATCCGCAGGTGATGAATGCTGCCGTACGTCTGTACGCCGATGCTGCCAATGCCAAGACGAAGTTGGAGAACGGTTTCGACCTGACGAACTATGACGAACGTACCCTTGCATTTGCCAAGGATTACTCCAACCAACTGCTGGCTATTGATGTGAACCTCGATACGACAGAAATGCTCGATGTGGCCTGGAGCCTGTTCGGCAAGTATTTCCGTCCGGAAGAAGTGAATATCAAGAAAGAATTGGTTGACGAGTTCTGGCCAAAAGCAAATAACTAATCACTAACAACTAATCACTAATAAAGTGGCTATAAAGTTTCAATATAATAAAACTTCCCTCCAGCAGTTGGAAAAGCAACTGAAAGTGCGGGTACGTACACTCCCTATTATTAAGAATAAGGAGAGCGCACTACGCATGGAAGTGAAGCGCTGCAAATCAGAAGCTGCCGCGCTGGATGAGAAGTTGGAACGGGAAATCCAGGCCTATGAAGCGATGTTCGCCCTTTGGAATGAGTTTGATTCCTCATTGATAAAGGTGAGCGATGTACATCTCGGCGTGAAAAAGATTGCTGGTGTACGGGTGCCGCTGCTCGAAAACGTTGATTTCGAAATACGCCCCTACAGCCTGTTCAATGCTCCCAAATGGTATGCCGACGGCATACATTTGCTCAAGGTGTTGGCACAGACGGCTATCGAGCGGGAGTTTATCGTCGCCAAACTGGGCTTGCTGGAACATGCGCGTAAGAAGACTACCCAAAAGGTAAACCTCTTTGAGAAAGTGCAGATTCCAGGCTATCAAGATGCTCTGCGAAAGATCAAGCGCTTCATGGAAGACGAGGAGAACCTCTCTAAGTCATCGCAGAAAATCATGAAATCCCATCAAGAGAGTAGGAAGGAGGCAGAAGCATGATTACAAAAATGAAGAAGCTCACGTTCCTTGTATATCATAAGGAGTACGAAGCATTTCTGAACGGAGTGCGCGAACTTGGAGTAGTGCACGTAGCCGAAAAACAGCAAGGCGTAGCTGATAACGCAGAATTACAGGATAGCATCCGGCTTTCCTCACGTCTGCAAGCGACACTGAAAATGCTGCATGGCTTGAGCGAAGCGAAGGAACCTACACCTGCTTCTGCTGCCCGTGGACTGGAAGTTCTGGACGAAGTAGATGTGCTGCAAAGTGAAAAGGCGAAGCTGCAACAACAGTTGCAGAACTATCAGAAGGAGAGAGCTGCCCTGGAACCCTGGGGTGATTTTGAGCCCGAAAGCCTTAGTAAACTACACGATGCCGGTTTCACGCTGAACTTCTACTGTTGTTCGGAGGGTAGCTATGACGAGACTTGGGAAGAGGTTTATAATGCGATGATTATCAATCGTGTATCTTCGCGTATCTATTTCATTACTGTAACTAAAAATGCGGTGGAAGTGGACCTGGATGCAGAACAGATAAAGTTGCCTTCTTACTCGTTGACCCGTATGCAGATACTTTGTCAGGAGACTGAACAGGCTTTGGCAGACAATGACCAGAAGTTGACGGTACTTGCCGGAAAAGAACAACCTTCATTGCAGGCTGCACTGAAAGAGGTGAACACTGAAATAGAGTTCTCCAAAGTAATGCTGAATACGGAGGCTACGGCAGGAGAGAAATTGATGTTACTGCAAGGTTGGGCACCGGCTTCCAAAGAAAAGGAAATCGCTGCATGGCTGGATGAACAGCATATTTATTATGAAATAACGAATCCGACACCGGAAGATAATGTACCTATTCAGTTGAACAACAAAGGTTTCTTTGCATGGTTTGAACCGATATGCAGGCTCTATATGCTTCCGAAATACAGTGAGTTGGACTTGACACCGTTTTTTGCACCGTTCTTTATGGTGTTCTTCGGACTGTGTCTGGGTGACTCCGGTTACGGGTTGTTCCTGTTCCTTGCTGCTACGTTGTACCGTATGTTTGCCAAGAACATCAGTGCTACGATGAAGCCGATTCTTTCATTGGTGCAGATATTGGCTGCCTCTACATTCTTCTGTGGAATGCTGACAGGTACGTTCTTCGGGGTAAGTCTCTATGACATCAATATACCTTTCCTACAGTATATGAAGGAGCATTTGTTCATGGACAACAATGCCATGTTCCAGCTCTCATTGATATTGGGTGTGATACAGATTCTCTTCGGTATGATACTGAAAGCTGTGAATCAGGCGATACAGTTTGGCTTCAAGTATGCCGTGGCTACGATTGGTTGGATCATACTGCTGGTATCCTGCGGAGTAGGAGCCTTATTGCCCGAAATCATGCCGCTGGGCGGAACGGTACATCTGTGTATCCTCGGTGTGGCTGCTGCCATGATATTCCTCTTCAATAGTCCCGGTAAGAACGTGTTCTTGAACATCGGGCTGGGATTGTGGGATTCTTACAATATGGCTACAGGCTTACTTGGCGACGTGCTTTCATACGTTCGTTTGTTTGCCCTCGGTCTGTCGGGAGGTATCCTTGCAGGAGTATTCAACAGTCTGGCTGTGGGTATGAGCCCCGACAATGTGATTGCCGGACCGATTGTGATGGTGCTGATATTCGTTATCGGACATGCGATCAATATGTTTATGAATGTACTGGGTGCGATGGTTCATCCTATGCGTCTGACCTTTGTGGAGTTTTTCAAGAATTCCGGTTACGAAGGTGGCGGAAAAGAATATAAGCCATTCAAAAAATAACAATTATAGAATTAAAAATTAAAACAATAAAAACGTAAGATTATGGAAATGAATTTATTGATTGCCTACATCGGCATCGCAGTAATGATTGGTTTGTCTGGCATCGGTAGTGCCTATGGAGTGACGATTGCCGGTAACGCAGCTATCGGCGCTTTAAAGAAGAACGACGGTGCATTCGGTAACTTCCTCGTATTGACCGCCCTTCCCGGTACACAGGGTTTGTATGGTTTTGCCGGTTACTTTATGTTCCAGACTATTTTCGGTATCCTCACTCCTGAAATGACAGGTATCCAGGCTGCCGCTATCCTTGGTGCAGGTATCGCGTTGGGATTGGTTGCTTTGTTCTCAGCTATCCGCCAGGGACAGGTTTGTGCGAATGGTATTGCAGCTATCGGACAAGGTCACGATGTATTCAGCAACACGCTGATCCTCGCTGTATTCCCGGAACTTTACGCTATTGTTGCTTTGGCTGCAACATTCTTGATCGGTAGCGCATTGGTTGCATAAGAATCTATTTCTGAATAATTTGCTGACCCGGGGTTGCCTTTTTGATGTCAACTCCGGGTTAATTGTTTCCTGATGCCACACTTGAATAAGGTAAATGCCACACCTCGGCAAGTGAAATGCCACACTTGGTATGTCGCGAAGTGTGGCATTTGCCTTGTTAAAGTGTGGCATTTGAAACGATAGTCAGTCCATCTAACTATTTTTCGCAAACGATTGTTTATACATATTTCATTAGTTTTTTCGATTAATAGGCTATTTTTCAAAGAATAATGTGTAATTTTGCAGCCGGTATTAAGTAATAGAGATTAAAAGTAATATGACTAAAGAGCTGTTAACCCCCGACTACATCTTCGAGTCAAGCTGGGAAGTATGTAACAAGGTTGGAGGTATCTATACGGTTTTGTCCACGCGAGCAAATACCTTGCAGGCAAGATTTCATGATAGATTGTTTTTCATAGGGCCTGATTTTTGGCAGGGGAAAGAGAACCCTTTGTTTATCGAGTCCGATAACCTTTGTGCAGCATGGAAAAAGCATGCATTTACAAAAGATAACCTTTCCGTCCGCATAGGGCGCTGGAACATTCCGGGCAATCCGATCGTTATATTGGTTGATTTCCAACCGTTTTTCGCACAGAAGAATGAAATTTATACAGAGATGTGGAACCACTATCAGGTGGATTCGCTACATGCATACGGTGATTATGATGAAGCATCTATGTTTTCGTATGCTGCCGGAAAGGTGGTAGAGAGTTTCTATCGCTATAACCTGACGGAAACGGATAAGGTGGTTTATCAGGCTCATGAGTGGATGACCGGTATGGGGGCCCTCTACCTGCAGATTGCCGTTCCTGAAATCGCAACGATCTTTACCACACATGCCACGTCTATCGGACGCTCCATTGCGGGAAACAATAAACCTCTGTATGACTATCTCTTTGCCTATAATGGCGATCAGATGGCGGGAGAGCTTAATATGCAGTCCAAACATTCCATTGAAAAACAAACCGCGCATTATGTAGACTGTTTTACGACTGTGAGCGAAATCACGAATAATGAATGCAGGGAATTGCTCGATAAGCCTGCCGATGTAGTGCTTATGAACGGTTTCGAGGATGATTTTGTGCCGAAAGGTGCTACATTTACTGGAAAGCGCAAACGTGCCAGGGCTACCATGCTACGCGTTGCCAATTGTTTGATGGGCACGGACTTGGGAGATGATACGTTGATTATCGGTACCAGCGGTCGATATGAATTTAAGAATAAGGGTATCGATGTCTTTCTGGAATCTCTGAATCGCCTGAACCGTGACAAGAACTTAAAGAAAAATGTACTGGCTTTCGTTAATGTACCCGGATGGGTAGGGGATGCTCGTGAGGATCTGCAAGAGCGCCTTAAGAGTAAAGAGAAATTCACTACTCCATTGGAAGTTCCTTTGATTACCCATTGGCTACATAACATGACGCACGATCAGGTGCTGGATATGTTGAAGTACATGGAGATGCACAATCATCCTGAAGATAAGGTCAAGGTCATTTTCGTTCCCTGCTATCTGGATGGAAAGGATGGCATTATGAACAAACAATATTACGATTTGATATTGGGAGAAGACCTCAGTGTCTACCCTTCATATTATGAACCTTGGGGATATACTCCGTTGGAAAGTGTTGCTTTCCATGTTCCGACCATCACGACCGATCTGGCTGGATTCGGACTTTGGGTAAACAGCCTGAAAAATCAGCATGGCATCGATGATGGAGTAGAGGTACTTCACCGTTCGGATTATAACTATTCCGAAGTGGCTGATGGCATCAAGGACACCATTTCCGCATTCTCAGGAAAGACGGATGCAGAAGTGAAAAACATTCGCAAGCGTGCTGCCCAAGTGGCTGAGCAGGCTTTGTGGAAGCATTTTATCGAATATTATTATGAGGCCTACGATTTCGCCCTTCGTCGTGCGATGGAGCGTCAGCTGGGTTAAATAGAAATAGAATATTAATCAATCAAGTTATCATACAATGAAGATTAAAGTTAGTAATGTAAACACTCCGAACTGGAAAGATGTGAATGTGAGATCTCATATTCCTGCTGAGTTGGAGAAATTGTCTGAACTGGCACACAACATTTGGTGGTCTTGGAACTACGAAGCTACTGAACTGTTTAGAGATCTTGACCCCGCTCTGTGGAAAGAAGTTGGTCATAACCCTGTACTTTTGTTAGAAAGAATGAGTTATGCTAAGCTCGAAGCACTTGCAAACGACAAAGTTATTCTGAAAAGAATGAATGATGTGTATTCTAAGTTTAGAGCATATATGGATGTGAAACCTGATAAAAAACGTCCTTCCATTGCTTATTTCAGCATGGAGTATGGTTTGAACCAGGTACTTAAGATATATTCAGGTGGTTTGGGCGTTCTTGCCGGCGACTACCTGAAAGAGGCTTCTGATAGCAATGTAGACCTTTGCGCAGTCGGTTTTCTGTATCGTTACGGTTACTTTACACAGACTCTCTCTATGGATGGTCAGCAGATTGCCAACTACGAAGCTCAGAACTTCGGCCAGTTGCCTATCGAGCGTGTAATGGACGAGAATGGTAATCAGCTGATTGTGGATGTTCCTTATTTGGATTACTTCGTTCATGCGTTTGTATGGCGCGTGAATGTGGGACGTATCTCTCTCTATCTGTTGGATACAGATAATGAGATGAATAGTGAATTCGACCGTCCTATCACTCACCAGCTTTATGGCGGTGACTGGGAAAACCGTCTGAAACAAGAAATTCTGCTCGGTATCGGTGGCATCTTGACACTGAAGAAGCTGGGTATTAAGAAAGATGTTTATCATTGCAACGAAGGACACGCAGCATTGATCAATGTTCAGCGTATCTGTGACTATGTAGCCGAAGGTTTGTCTTACGATCAAGCCATCGAACTGGTGCGTGCATCTTCTCTGTATACTGTACATACTCCGGTTCCTGCCGGACACGATTACTTTGACGAAGGTCTCTTCGGCAAATATATGGGCGGTTATCCTGCCAAGATGGGTATCAGCTGGGATGACCTGATGGATCTCGGCCGTAATAATCCGGGTGATAAAGGCGAACGCTTCTGTATGTCAGTTTTCGCTTGCAACACTTCACAGGAAGTGAACGGTGTAAGCTGGTTGCACGGAAAAGTTTCTCAGGAGATGTTCTCTTCTATCTGGAAGGGTTATTTTCCCGAAGAAATGCATGTGGGGTATGTTACCAACGGTGTACACTTCCCGACATGGAGCGCTACTGAATGGAAACATCTCTATGCTGCTAATTTTGACGAGAACTTCTTGTACGATCAGTCTAACCCGAAGATTTGGGAAGCTATCTACAATGTGCCCGATGAAAAAATCTGGGAAACACGTATGGCTTTGAAGAACAAGTTAATCGACTATGTTCGCAAGCAATATCGCGAAACCTGGTTAAAGAATCAGGGTGATCCTTCACGTATCGTTTCGTTGATGGATAAGATCAACCCGAATGCATTGCTGATTGGTTTCGGTCGTCGTTTTGCTACTTACAAACGTGCTCACCTGCTGTTCACTGACCTTGACCGTCTGGCTAAGATTGTGAACAACCCTGACTATCCGGTACAGTTCCTGTTCACCGGTAAGGCTCACCCGCATGACGGAGCCGGTCAAGGTTTGATCAAGAGAATTATCGAAATCTCCCGTCGTCCGGAATTCCTGGGTAAGATTATCTTCCTGGAAAACTATGATATGCAGCTGGCTCGCCGTCTGGTATCCGGTGTGGATATCTGGTTGAATACTCCGACTCGTCCGCTCGAAGCATCCGGTACTTCCGGTGAGAAAGCGTTGATGAACGGTGTTGTAAACTTCTCCGTACTCGACGGTTGGTGGTTGGAAGGCTACCGCGAAGGTGCAGGTTGGGCGTTGACAGAAAAGCGTACTTACCAGAACCAGGATCATCAGGATCAGCTCGATGCAGCTACTATCTACAGCATCCTTGAAACTGAGATTTTGCCGTTGTACTATGCACGCAACAAGAAGGGATACTCTGAAGGTTGGGTGAAGACTATCAAGAATTCTATTGCACAGATTGCACCTCACTATACAATGAAGCGTCAGTTGGACGACTATTATAGCAAGTTCTACAATAAGTTGGCTAAACGTTTCAGCGCACTGTCTGCTAATGACAATGCCAAAGCTAAGGAAATTGCTGCTTGGAAAGAAGAAGTGGTTTCTAAGTGGGACAGCATTGAGGTCGTATCTTATGACAAGTGTGAAGAATTGCTGCAGGCTACCATCGAAAGCGGTAAGGAATATACCATTACTTACGTTATTGATGAGAAGGGCTTGAACGATGCAATCGGTCTGGAACTGGTAACTACTTACACTGCCGGTGACGGTAAACAACACGTTTACTCTGTTGAGCCGTTCAGCGTAGTGAAGAAAGAGGGTAACCTCTATACCTTCCAGGTAAAACATAAATTAGAGAACGCAGGTAGCTTCAAGGTATCCTACCGTATGTTCCCGAAAAACTCTGACCTGCCTCACCGTCAGGATTTCTGTTACGTTCGCTGGTTCGTGTAAGAGTTTAATATACCAACATACTGAAGCTGCTTGCGGGAGGTTGTTAAACCTCTTGCAAGCAGCTTTTGTTTTGTGTAGTCTCCGAAGGATATGCACAGAGCGGGGAAATTCTCCTGTTGAACAAGTTCCGATAGATACGTGTTTTACTTATACGACTAATAAAATAAAAATTCGTATGAAGAAAATTGTATTGCTCCGCCACGGTGAGAGCGCATGGAATAAAGAGAATCGTTTCACAGGTTGGACCGATGTGGATTTAACAGAAAAAGGTATTGCCGAAGCTAAGAAGGCAGGAGAGTTATTGGTAGATAATGACTTCCTGTTTGATAAGGCCTATACTTCCTACCTGAAACGTGCAGTAAAGACGTTGGATGTGGTGCTGGACCGTATGGATCAGGACTGGATACCGGTAGAAAAATCTTGGCGTCTGAACGAGAAGCACTACGGGCAGCTCCAGGGGTTGAATAAGGCGGAGACTGCTGAAAAATATGGTGAAGAACAGGTGTTAGTCTGGCGTCGCAGCTATGATGTAGCTCCACATGCATTGGCTGAAGATGATCCCCGTAACCCGCGTTTTGAGGTTCGATACAATGAAGTGCCCGATGCCGAATTGCCTCGTACAGAGTCGCTGAAAGATACAATAGAACGCATTATGCCTTATTGGAAATGTGTGATTTTCCCGAATCTGAAGACTGCAGATGAACTACTTGTAGTAGCGCACGGCAACAGTTTGCGAGGGATTATCAAACACCTGAAAGGTATCTCCGATGAAGATATTGTAAAGCTGAATCTGCCGACTGCTGTGCCTTATGTATTCGAATTCGATGACGACCTGAATTTGACGAAGGATTATTTTCTGGGAGATCCGGAGGAGATAAAGAAGTTGATGGAAGCGGTGGCGAACCAAGGAAAGAAATGATTGAAGATAAAAAGAGGAATGATGAACGCTCCCTTCATCATTCCTCTTTTTATTATCCTGCCAGCTCGTGAAATATCGTAATACTCAGAAATATTCCGATTGCTAAGCAAAGTGCTATTAATATCCAGTTGGTATATTTGGCACTTGGTTTTGTTTCCTTATGCAGATTCTGGTCGAAGTAGTTCTTGAAGAAGAGATAGATGGCAGGTACGGTTGCACTGGCCAATAATAAATCTTCCGGAATTTTGTAGACGTAAACCTTGGAGAAAGCAATGAGCGCCCAGTGACAAAGGAAAAGGATCACCAATAGATTGACCTTACGGGAAAACGCCAACAACAATCCGATAGTGAATACGGCTACGGAACAGGGCATGACACAGGTAGTCATCATCGGGAATTCCATGCCCCGTGCCCATGAGAGGAGAGGGTAAAGGAACGGCATGGCATACAATATGTAAGTCAGCTTGTCATATTTATGGTAACGTTCAAACGGAGTATAGTTCGTAATGAGGTCCCATAGCCAGATAAGTGCGATTATGCCCCAGAATATGGCAAGTATATAATTGTAATTCCGGTCACCACAATAAATCATGTAGTAGACGATAGAAATCCAGCTATTTAAAAACACCATATATCCCTTCATCAGCCGCTTGACTAGTAGTGTCGGTTTCTGATAGAGAAGTATGGTCAGCAAGATGCCTACAACGGTTATAACGATCTGGGCTATCCAGGTTCCTTCATTATATTGTGCGATTGTTTTCCAAAAAACTTCCATACGCAATCTTTAAATTTTTAATTTTCAACTTTTATTTTTTCTCGTGTCTTGTCATGGAGAAGGCCCGTTTGATGAACAGGAACAACGGTATAGTAGCGCCCACTGCCAACATGAAGATAACACTACAGGTAATGATTGAATTCGTAAATAAGTCAATCAGATATTTTTCCTGTAATTCGGGCACTTTCAGGTTCTGCATGAACATGATGAGCGAGAATACTATTTTGTAGGCATACATACCCGGAATCATTGGTAGCAGTGCAGGGATATATAGCACAGTCATAGGGCAATAGATGCGTTTTCCCAGAACCAAACTTCCCATACCGATACTGAAAGAAGCACATAGGGACGCAGTAGCAATATCCACTCCCAGATACGTCATCAGGCAGAAGCGCAGGGCATGACCGATGGCGGCAAGCAAAGCAATGGAAGGGAAAGCACGCAAAGGAGGATCTGAAATCGCTCCGAAACCGATAGCGGCGACAGCGGCGAATATGCCGTCTGTAAGTATATCAACAAGCATCATAATAAACTATTTCTAATTAACATAAGAGTACAGGAAAGTCCTACAGAAATACATAGTACCAGTAATAAAGCCTGAATAAGGCGGGTGCATCCGGTGAGTACGTGCCCTTCTACAATGTCGATAACACCATTCAGCAGAGGTACTCCGGGTACCAGGTAAAGAACGCTTGTAGCGATGGCAATTTCGGCGGTGGTTTCCAGTGTCAAAGCTGAAGAAGCAACCATGGAAGCGATGAATGCAGAGACTATGAAAACAAGGTAATGGTTGATTTTCTTTTTCTGCATAATTTGTTTGACGTAGAAACCTATGAGAGTGGCAGAGAATACAATGAGACGTGCAGTCCAGTCGCCACCGAACAAGGCGCAGAATGATGCATTGGCAAATCCTACCAAGAACAGTGTGCAAAGTGGGTCCATTTTGGGGCGTGCAATGATTTTCTCGTATTTTTCCCACAGGGTGTCGAGAGGCAGATGATTGTCATAAGCTTCCCAGCTGAGTGCACTCAGTTCGGCATTCAGCTCAAAACTGATGGGAAAAGCGGGGATGATGGCTACTTCATTATAAACTTCAGTGCTGTCGATGTCGCATACGCTTACTACCATGGTCTTTTGAAAAAGGCTCATTTTCACGTCTACATCCAGTGACTTTCCGATGCGGCGAGTGTTTCGTATCACGCGCGAGGTGTGTACACCGGAACCCATAAGACGATTGGCATACTCCAGTAAAAACCGGGTAATTTCTTTTAATTCGTTTGGCGAATTCATATTATAAAAATGTTATCCTACTATTATACCTATTCTTGAAAAGCGCCGCAAAGGTACGGCTTTTGGAGAAAACAAAAAAGTGATACAAGGTATAATTACGGGAATTTTTGAGAAGGTGGGCAGGGAGGGGAGATGCATCAGAAGCATCTCCTTATGTTTGCTGAATATTAAGCGATACGAGGGACAGGGTTATAGTTGTAGGCCACTACCTCTTCTGTCCGCAGTGAAGCCTGTACGTCGATCAGGCGTTGGTTTTTACTTCCGCGGAAGCACAGGCTTTCATCCCGCAGTTCTTGTTTGAATTTTCCATCCACCAGTACATCGATGTATTGCAATAGTTTGGCCTGTAGAGGGTTGCGCAGCAGAGTTTCAAATGTATATCCGGTATAACACCATATATTTTTACCGCTTTTTTCCTTAATGGCGCATGCCAGTTCTGCAAATCCTTCCGGCTGGTACATCGGGTCTCCGCCACTGAATGTTACATCTGCAAAGTCGTCGGCAAGTACTTTTTCCAATATTTCGTCTGTTGACATCCAATGCCCCCGGTCGATATCCCAGGATTCAGGATTGTGACAGCCCGGGCATCTGTTCGGACATCCGGCAGCATAAATGGAGGTCCGGAAGCCCGGACCATCCACTGTGGTATCTTCTATAATATCAAGAATGGAAAGCATGATTCAATTAAAAATTACTTAGTTATGAATGACACGGTCGTTCAGCTCCGCCAATTTAGCGTTGTTCCATCGGTCGGTAGTACCTACCAGATAACCGGTGATACGCTGTAATTTATCGATGTGGGTGCTTCCGCATTTAGGGCAAGCTTCCAGATTCGGAGTTGAATTTTCGTAGCCGCATTCCAGGCAACGGTTACGGTTATGGTTTACTGAACCGTATCCGATGTTATACTGATCCATCATATCCACTACACGCATGATAACTTCGGGGTTATGTGTTGCATCACCGTCTATTTCTACATAGAAGATGTGTCCGCCACGTGTCAGATCGTGATACGGAGCTTCCACTTCAGCTTTATGACGGGCACTGCACTTATAATATACGGGTACATGATTGGAGTTTGTATAATAATCTCGGTCTGTAATGCCTGGCAATACCCCGAATTTCTTACGGTCGGCACCTGTGAACTTACCTGATAAGCCTTCGGCAGGCGTGGCAAGCACACTGTAGTTATGGTGATACTGTTCGGAGAACTGGTTGGCACGATCGCGCATATAGGTTACTATCTTCACTCCCAGTTTTTGTGATTCTTCCGATTCTCCATGATGTTTTCCTGTAAGGGCTACCAGGCATTCTGCCAGACCGATGAAACCGATACCCAGTGTTCCCTGATTAATGACAGAAGCAATTGTATCGTTAGGTTTCAGCTTTTCGCTACCCACCCATAAAGCAGACATTAACAACGGAAATTGCTTGGCAAATGCTGTTTTCTGGAATTCCATGCGTTCGTGGAGTTGGCGGGCTGTAACTTCGAGCATTGCATCCAGTTTGGCGAAGAATTTGGCTATACGCAATTCTTTGTCTTCTATCTCCATGCATTCGATGGCCAGGCGTACGATGTTGATGGTGGAGAAAGAAATATTTCCGCGTCCGATGGATGTTTTCGGTCCGAAACGGTTTTCGAATACACGTGTGCGGCATCCCATGGTTGCCACTTCGTGCTGATAACGCTGAGGATCGTCTGCTTTCCATTCTTCACTCTGGTTGAATGTAGCGTCTAGGTTCAGGAAGTTCGGGAAGAAACGGCGTGCGGTTACTTTGCAAGCAAGTTGGTAAAGATCGTAGTTGCGGTCTTCCGGCAGATAACTTACGCCACGTTTCTTTTTCCATATCTGGATAGGGAAGATGGCAGTCTCGCCATTGCCTACGCCCTGATAGGTGCTTTTCAGTAACTCGCGGATGATGCAACGTCCCTCGGCTGATGTATCTGTGCCGTAGTTGATAGAGCTGAATACGACTTGATTGCCGCCGCGTGAGTGAATGGTATTCATATTATGAATGAATGCTTCCATGGACTGGTGTACACGTGCTACAGTTTTGTTGATGGCATGTTGTACAATGCGTTTTTCGTCGGACAGGCCATCCAACGGCTGTTGCAGGTAGTCTGTAAGTTCCTTCTGATAAAGATGTGAATAATCCTTTCCGTTCAGTTCTTCCAGATTCTTGATTTCTTCGATGTAGCTGTTGCGTACATAAGGTGCCAGATAAAAATCGAATGCAGGAATAGCCTGGCCACCATGCATTTCATTCTGGGCAGTTTCCAGTGAGATACATCCCAGGATACTTGCTGTTTCGATGCGTTTGGCAGGACGTGATTCGCCATGTCCGGCAGAAAAGCCACAGGACAAAATGCGGTCCAGCGGGTGTTGAACGCATGTCAGACTTTTGGTAGGGTAGTAGTCCTTATCATGAATATGCAGATAATTGTTGTGTACAGCTTCCAGTACCTCGTCGCTCAACAAATAGTCGTCTACAAACGGTTTGGTGGTTTCACTGGCAAACTTCATCATCATGCCCGCCGGAGTATCGGCGTTCATATTGGCATTTTCCCGTGTCACATCGTTGGACTTGATCTCTATAATCTCCAGAAACATATCACGCGTCTTGGCTTTGCGGGCAATGCTACGCTGGTTGCGGTAAGCAATATACTTTTGCGCCACATCTTTCCGGCTACTTTTCATCAGCTCCATTTCTACTGCATCCTGAATGGCTTCCACCGTCATTTGTGCACTTCCCTTGAAGGATATGTGATCTGTGATCTGGCGTATCAATTGCAGGTCTTCACCTTTGTCCGTGTGTAACATTGCTTTACGGATCGCAGTTACTATTTTCTCTTCATTAAAGCCGACTACTCGTCCGTCTCTTTTGATTACAGTCTGTATCATGGTCTCATTTTTATTATTTTGTTATCCATTTGAATTGGGAGTACAAAGGTATAAACTTATCTGAAAGTTTTTATTTTTGGAAAACTTTTGTATCTGTAAAATATGTTAATCGACTGATATTCAATAGCTGTTGGAAGGGAAATGGGAAACTTTTTATTTTGTAGGTCTCTTAAAAGTTGTTCGAAATGGAAAACTCTATGTAGTAAGTAGATACAAAAAATCTCGCCTGCTACACATACGTGTAACAGGCGAGGTTATACTATAAAAATAATCTTGAATAGGGATTATTCTTTCCCGTACGAAAATTATTTCAAAACTTCTGCCAATTTTGTTTGCAACTCTTCACCGTGCAATCCGCGTGCGATGATAGTTCCTTCACCGTCGATCAATACAGTGTGAGGAATGCTACTTACTGCATACAACTGAGCGCCTTCGCAATTCCAGTATTTCAGGTCAGACATTTGCGGCCAAGTGATGTTCAGCTTCTCGATAGCATCTTTCCATGCTTCGCCACTTTGATCCAAAGATACACCTACGATTTCGAAACCTTTGTTCTTGTATTGAGCATAAGCTTCTACCAGGTTCGGCATTTCGCGACGGCAAGGACCACACCAGCTTGCCCAGAAGTCGATGAGTACCACTTTGCCTTTACCTACATAGTCAGACAGTTTCACCGGTTTTCCATCAGGAGTTGCCATTTCGAAATCTGTGAACTTCTGGCCTACAGCAGTAGCTTTCATCTTTTCTACGTTTCCTTTGATCTTGATGATTACTTCATCGTTAGCAAATTCAGCGGGAATTTGCGGCATCAACGGATCCAGTTCGTCTACTTCAAGGTAGTAGTAGTTATTCTTCAGCAAATGAACGCCCACCAGGTTAGTGATATTCTTAGCAATACCTGCCTTAGTGATTTCCATTGACTTTTCTTGCAGATCGTTCATTTCCTTCATTTTGGCTTCACGCTGCTCGTCAGTCAGTGTAGTATCTGACATGGATTCATATATAGTCATCATTTGCTTGTTCAGATCATTTAGTTGAGCTCTGATTTCCTGATAAGCATCGTTGCTCGGCGTACCGGTAGCAGAGTCATTATCGCGGGTCAAATTGATCTTGATATTACCGTTTTCAAGGAAGAAGTCCATCAGGATACCTTCTTTTCCTGCCGGTCTGTAGGTTACGTAACGGTTTGCAGCAGTATCTTGTACGCCTTTAAAGGTGAATGTACCTTTGGTGATTACTGCGGAGTCTACTTTTACAAGATTTCTTCCGTCTACTTTTTGCAAAAATACAGTGTCGCCGTCAGCTCCACCCTCTACGGTTCCGGTTACCACGTAACCTTTGTTTCCGCTACAGGCAGCAACGATAGCAGCCACAGCGAGCAGATAGATAAATTTTTTCATTGCTTTTATTATTAAGTAAAAATATATGGCTACAAAGATAGTCAATAAAAAATCCCCTCCGGCATAACCGGAGAGGATTTTATAGTTTTAATCCCATTTTTTGTAATCGTACTGTGCTTACTATTATTCAGCAGCAGCTTCAGCAGCGGGAGCTTCTTCAGCAGGAGCTTCGGCGGCAGCTTTTTCTGCTTCTTCAGCAGCCTTTTTTTCAGCCAATGCTTTTGCTTTTTCAGCGTTTACTTTCTTTTCAGCTTCCAGACGTGCTTTTGCTTCAGCTTTCTTAGCTTCTTCGTCTTTAGCTTTCAAAGCAGCCAGACCGCTTTGTTTGTTGTTCTTCCAAGCTTCGAATTTAGCTTCTGCTTCAGCTTCACCAAATGCACCCTTGGTAACACCACCCATGAGGTGTTTTTTCATGTAAACGCCTTCGCGTGACAAGATGTTACGAACAGTGTCAGTCGGTTGTGCACCTTTCATAACCCAGTCAAGTGCGCGGTCGAACTTCAAATCTACTGTGGCAGGATTGGTGTTCGGATTGTACGTACCAATCTTCTCAATAAATTTACCATCACGTGGTGCTCTTACATCTGCAATAACGATAGAGTAGAAAGCGTAGCTCTTACGTCCATGTCTTTGCAATCTGATTTTTGTTGCCATTTTAAATAATGTTTTAAATAAATGATTTGAATTATGCTACTATCTCGTAATAGCGGCTGCAAAGGTATGGTTTTTATTTTGATTGACAAAGAGTTCCTAACAAAAAAAGGATGGATTTCATCAGAAACCCATCCTTCTTTTTTAATAACGTATTATCGTGAGAATAATTAATTCTTCGGTAATGCTTCTTTAACTACCATCGGACGACCTGCATATTCTGCACCGTTCAATGCATTGATAGCGTTAGATGCTTCTGAAGAATCCGGCATTTCGATGAATGCGAATCCTTTAGATCTTCTTGTTTCACGGTCAGTGATGATTCTTACTGAGTCTACTGTTCCGTACTCTTCCATAACTTCTCTTAAATCTGATTCTTTAACCCTGTAATTCAGGTTACCTACATACAAATTCATAAATCTAAATAAAATAATAAATTAATAATTCAATAAACAAAGTTTTTGGAAGTTGTTAGGTCAGAGATGGAAATACTCAATACAGAGGAAATACATACGTGAAATAATCAAATCAAATAAACTTCTTTATTGTTCGGCTACAAAGTAACGCATTCTATTTCAATAATGCATCATCTTTTACCATATTTTTTTGCGATAATTTCATTTTTTGCCGAATATGGGCGAATATTTACGAATATCGTTTCGGATATCTCACTAATATTGCCAATAATGCACAAATTCCCATTGTAAACGGATAGTACAAGCTGCCGATGATACTGATGGGAGAGATGCCTGCCAATCCGGCGGCAATGAGTAGTTGCGCACCGTAAGGAATGATGCCTTGCACCAGGCAGGAGAATGTGTCCAGGATGCTGGCTGTCTTCCGGCGATCCAGGTGGAAACGTTGGGCAATGTCTTTGGCTATCGGTCCGGTGGTAATAATGGCGATGGTGTTGTTTGCCGTACAGAGGTTGGCGATGCTGACAAGTGCGGCGATGCTCAGTTCCGCCCCTCGTTTGCCTTTTACATGGCGCGTCAGGCGGGAGATGATGAAGTCGATTCCACCATTGTAACGGATCGTTTCCAGCATACCACCGGCAAGCAGGGTGATGATAATCAGTTCACCCATTCCTGTGATGCCGGTTCCCATGGAGCCGAACCAGTCAAAGAAAGCTGAACTCAAGTCTGTTCCGCTTGTGAAGATACCGATGATACCTGTACTCAGGATACCTAAAAGCAGGACTAACATTACATTTACCCCTGCCACAGCTGTGCCCAGCACGATGAGGTAGGGGATAACCTTTATCCATTCTATCTCTTGTGTTTGTGCAGGAGCTGTGATGTACAATCCCTGGAATATATAGATGCAGAGCACAATCAGTGCTGCCGGGACCACAATCATGAAATTTACGCGAAATTTGTCCCGCATCACACAATCCTGTGTCTTGGTGGAAGCTATGGTGGTGTCCGAAATAAACGAAAGATTATCTCCGAAGAATGAACCGCCCACTACAATGGCAACCATATATGGCAGGTCGATGCCGGTCTTTTCCGCTAATCCGATGGCTACAGGGGTGAGGGCTACAATTGTTCCCACACTGGTGCCTATGGAAAGTGAAATGAAACATGCGGCTATAAAAATACCTGCCAGTAGCAGGTTATCCGGCAGAATACTCAGGGTGAGGTTTACTGTGGCGTCGATTGCTCCCATTTGTTTGGCGCTTTGGGCAAAGGCTCCGGCAAGAATGAATATCCATATCATCAATATGATATTCTTGTTGCTGGCTCCCACGGAGAATTGATACACCCGTTTTTCCAGGCTCAGTCCGCGCGTCAGTGCAATGGCATAACAGGATGACAGAAGAAATGCGACTGTAATGGGTACCTTATAGAAATCATTTACAATCAGTGACGTCACCAGGTAAAGACATAAAAATACTGCTAGCGGGCTTAGTGCCCACCATCCACCCTTTCGTTTATTTGTTGTATCTGTCATCTTACTATATATTTATGAATAAAGTGTGATAAAGGAATAGAGTGATAAGGTGGTAAGGTGATAGAGTGATAAGGTTGTAATGTAATAGGGCGATAAAGTAGCTGCGCTATATATCACAGGGCATTATCCCCCTATCACCTTACCACTCTCTTATTCCTTTATTAATTCGCTGCAAAATTATAAAAAACAAAGAGCGGAGCAAAATAGTTTTTGCCCGCCCTTTATCTCTTCATTGTCAATTAGCTATCTTTTAATTGTCAATTTATAAAGTTACTCCTGTCTTGAAGATCGCAATTTCCTTGTAACCTTTCTTTTCGTTGTTTACGAATTCGCCGCTTGCTACCTGGATTATATAATCAATGAACCGTTCGCAAGTCTTTTCCATCGGTTCATTTTCTACGATGACTCCTGCGTTGAAATCAATCCAGCCCGGTTTGTTCTTTGCCAATGTGGAGTTCGTTGAAATCTTCATGGTCGGTACGTAGGTTCCGAACGGGGTTCCGCGTCCTGTAGTGAACAATACCATGTGGCAACCGCAGGAAGCCAGTGCTGTGGCAGCAACAAGATCATTTCCCGGTGCCGACAGCAGGTTCAGACCTTTCACTTTCAGACGTTCACCATACGGTAATACACCTTCCACATAGCTCTTGCCGCATTTCTGTGTACATCCCAGTGCCTTGTCTTCCAGGGTAGAGATACCACCCGCTTTGTTTCCCGGAGATGGGTTTTCGCCTACCGGTTCGCCATGTGAGAGGAAATATTCCTTGAAGTCATTAATCAATTTCACTGTTTCTTTAAATAGTTCCTCGTTGCGGCAACGGTTCATTAATATGGTTTCTGCACCGAACATTTCCGGAACTTCCGTCAATACGCTTGTACCGCCTTGTGCCACCAGGAAGTCGGAGAACATTCCCAGTAACGGATTGGCTGTGATACCTGAGAAACCGTCCGAACCACCGCACTTCAAACCCACGCGCAATTCACTCAAAGGAACATCCACGCGCTCGTCTTTGCTTGCTTTTTCGTATAGCTCGCGCAGCAACTTCATACCTTCTTCGTACTCGTCGCCCACCTTTTGAGTAACCATGAATTTTACGCGATCTTCATCGTACTCTCCCAGGAATTCGCGGAATACATCCGGCTGATTGTTTTCACAACCCAAGCCCACCACCAGAACTGCACCGGCATTGGGATGCAATACCATGTCACGCAGAATCTTCTTTGTATTTTCATGGTCGTCACCCAACTGTGAGCAGCCATAATTATGCGGATAAGCCATGATTGCATCCACACCCTTACCGCCTGTTTCCCGGCGCAAACCTTCGGCCAGTTGGTTGATGATACCGTTCACACAACCTACAGTCGGTATAATCCAAACTTCGTTACGAATGCCCACTTCGCCATTTTTGCGGCGATACCCTTTGAATGTCAGATCTTTGTGCGGAATATCCAGCGTAACGCTTGTCGGATTGTAGGTATAGTCCAGCAATCCTGCCAGGTTCGTCTGAATATTATTTTCGTTCATCCAGTCCCCTTGTTTCTTTGCCATACGTGCATGGCCGATAGGGTACCCATATTTAATGACGTTTTCGCCCTCTGCAAAATCTTTTAATGCAAATTTGTGTCCGGCGGGTACTTCCTCGTTCAGAGTGATTTCCACTCCGTCCACAGTGAGTTTTTCTCCTGCCGGCAGCGTTACAATAGCTACGGCTACATTATCAGCAGGGTTGATTTTAAGGTACTTAGTTTCCATAATTACTCTTATTATTTATTATGATAAAATTCAATATTTTCCTTCGTCAACAAGTCAATCGGCATAAAGTTCTCTCTTGGAACTTCCTTTTTGAAAATCAGGTAATCACATAGCGCCTTGATTCCGTCGAATCCCTGTAACTCCGGCTGTTGGGCTATGAGGAAAGATACGCTGCCCTCCATCAGACATTTCACGTTACGTTCCAGTAAGTCATACCCCATCAGATTAAAAGCTGTTTTTTCTTGTTTCAACAAGTACTCTCCAACGATATACACTTTTGAATTGAAAGTGATACCATTCTTCACGTTCGGATGTTTTCTGAAAAAGTCGTCCAGCATCTGTGCATCATCACTGTCCCGCTTGGCATGTAAGTCCAGTTCCCAAATGCGGCAGTGGGGGTGATGCTTCAACATATACTCCCGGAAACCGATTTCGCGGCGTTCCTGCTGGTTAGATCCCACAATACCCTCGTTTATTTTGCGGAAGATTACTACTTCCTGCTCATTTCCTGCAAGTAGCATCATCATTTTTGCGGCGAAGTATCCGCTTTGGTGAGAATTCTGTCCAAAGAAGGAAAGGGCGGGCTGATCTTTCAGATTTGAGTCTATATATATATAAGGTGTAGAACGTCGGTTCAATTCCTCTGTGAAAGATTTCGTATGCTGCGGCACGGTGGGGGCAAACATGACGCCGTCCGGTGCCTGTTCCAGGATGCCTTGGGCGACATTTACGAATGAATGATAATCGAACGGATCGTAATAGGAGAGGTCTACGGAGATATTGAAATCCGAATACGCTATCAGTGCATCGTGAATGCCGGCTTCTACCGCAGTCCAGTATTCGCCTTCCTCATGTTGCGGCAGCAGGCAGGAGAATGCGTATTTCTTGTTGGATGCCAGTGCGCTGGCGTACATATTAGGCTGGTAATCCAGTTGCTTCAGGATTTCTTCCACCCGTTTCCGGCTGGCTTCCGACACACCACTACGGCCGTGTATCACACGATCTACTGTCCCCACTGATACATCCGCCATTTTGGCGATATCCTTGATTCTAATTCTTTCTGCCATCAGGTTATTTACAATTTACAATGTACAATTTACAATTCTGTGGTTTATCATTTACGCATTTCACAAGTTATCATTTACGCATTTACCATTTATCATCTGCGCTTTTTACAAGTCACTGCCTGTCTCAGCTTTTATCTGCATAGCCAAATTGTACATTGTAAATGGTAAATTGTACTTCCTCTTGTGCTCGCACACAATAATAATCTTAATATTTTCAGCACAAATATATGACAATTTTTGTAATTACGAAAATTGTTGTATCTTTGTGCCCGCACACGAAGGCTATGAAGAACGAACCGTATTTTAGTTTACTCTCCATGGTATCAGGTGATTAAGGCTATTTTTGGCCCTAAAATGACAAATTGAAAGTTCTAAATTAATCACATATTAAAAAATAAATAAGATTATGGGAAAGAAAGTCGTTACATTAGGTGAGATCATGTTGAGACTGTCCACTCCGGGAAACACTCGTTTTGTTCAGTCTGATTCATTTGACGTAGTATATGGCGGTGGTGAAGCAAACGTTGCTGTCAGCTGTGCCAATTACGGACATGATGCTTACTTTGTGACTAAATTGCCGAAACACGAAATCGGACAATCTGCTGTAAATGCATTGCGCAAATATGGTGTAAAAACAGATTTCATTGCCCGTGGCGGCGATCGCGTGGGTATCTACTATCTTGAAACAGGTGCTTCCATGCGTCCCAGCAAAGTAATCTACGACCGTGCACATTCTGCTATCGCTGAAGCTGATGCAGCTGATTTCGACTTCGATGCCATTATGGAAGGTGCCGATTGGTTCCACTGGTCAGGTATTACTCCTGCTATCTCTGATAAAGCTGCCGAACTTACCAAATTGGCTTGTGAAGCTGCAAAACGTCACGGTGTTACGGTTTCTGTTGACCTCAACTTCCGTAAGAAACTCTGGACAAAAGAGAAAGCTCAGTCTATCATGAAGCCTTTGATGCAGTACGTAGATGTTTGTATTGGTAATGAAGAAGATGCAGAACTCTGCTTAGGCTTTAAACCCGATGCTGACGTAGAGGGCGGAAAGACGGATGCTGAAGGATACAAAGGTATTTTCAAGGCAATGGCTAAAGAATTCGGCTTTAAATATGTAATCTCTACTTTGCGTGAATCATTCTCTGCAAGTCACAATGGCTGGAAGGCAATGATTTACAACGGCGAAGAATTCTACGAATCCAAGCGTTATGATATCAACCCGATTATCGACCGTGTAGGTGGTGGCGACTCTTTCTCTGGTGGTATCATTCACGGTTTGCTGACGAAACCCAATCAGGGTGCAGCTCTTGAATTTGCAGTAGCTGCTTCTGCATTGAAGCATACTATCAATGGTGACTTTAACCTGGTATCTGTAGAAGAAGTTGAATCACTGGCCGGTGGTGATGCAAGTGGACGTGTTCAACGCTAAAAAATAGTTATAAGAAGATGGCAAAGTTTGATAAAATAGCTGTGCTGAACAAAATTGGTTCAACCGGCATGGTTCCTGTATTTTACCATAAAGATGCAGAAGTTGCAAAAAAAGTAGTGAAAGCTTGTTACGAAGGTGGTGTTCGTGCATTTGAATTTACCAATCGTGGCGACTTTGCTCATGAAGTATTTGCAGAAGTTGTGAAGTTTGCAGCAAAAGAATGTCCTGAGATGGCAATGGGTGTGGGTTCTATTGTAGATCCTGCAACGGCTGCCCTTTATTTGCAATTGGGTGCTAACTTTGTTGTAGGTCCGTTGTTCAATCCTGAAATCGCTAAGATTTGCAACCGTCGTCTGGTGGCTTACACTCCGGGATGCGGAAGTGTGTCGGAAGTTGGCTTTGCACAAGAAGCAGGCTGCGATCTCTGCAAGATATTCCCGGGTGATGTTCTCGGTGCAAAACTTGTAAAAGGTTTGCTGGCTCCGATGCCTTGGTCTAAGTTGATGGTGACCGGTGGAGTAGAACCTACTCAGGAAAACTTGACTTCCTGGATTAAAGCAGGTGTATTCTGCGTAGGTATGGGCTCAAAACTCTTCCCGAACGATAAAGTTGCTGCAGAAGATTGGGCTTATGTTACTGAAAAATGTAAAGAAGCGCTGGCTTATATAGCAGAAGCAAGAAAATAAGATATTTCATTTTGTTTAAAGGTGTTTAAAGGGGACAACCATTGGAGTTGGCAGATTGTTGCTACTCCAATGGTTTGTTTTTTTATAATATACACTATTTCTTGTGGAGTATTTATAGTAAGCCCGGAAAACTTGTATATCCTGTTCTTTTTGTTTTTATAAAACTTGTATATATTATTAAGTTTTATTCCTTAAAAACTTGTACATCTTATTATTTAATTTTATATTTGTAGCCAAATAAGCGTTTATTGAATTATATTATTAATATATATAGGTATGAAACAACGAAAGATGAAACAGATTGTGTTCCTGTCCCTTATGTCAATGCTTCTACTGGGTAGCTGCACGGATAGAGATGTGTATCAGGGAGGAGGAGAGGAGACCGGTAAGAATACCCCTCTCAAGCCTTCGGAAGTTTTTGACTTCAGCATGATGCAGCAGGTAAAAGTAAATGTGGACTACGGGTTTGCAGGTGATTATTATATCACTTTTGACCTTTATAGTCAAGACCCTATGAAGGAAGAAAATGATTCATGGATAAAAGATGAATCACTGTCCCCTGTTTACTCGGCTCCTACTGACAAGAAAGGACGATATTCAGGTACGGTTGAAATTCCTTCAGACATTACGGAAGTATGGCTCTACACTGATTATTTAGGTGCTATTTCACCGGTTAAGTTGACTATTTCTAATGGTGAGATAAACTATAATCAGAGTGCATACATTGCATCGCTGCAAACTAAGACAAGGGGTACAACAACTGGTGGCCATAATTATTTGGATGATTGGATGCTTATGCCTAGTGTAGACTGGGATGGATACGGTATGCCCAATAATATGGAGGCTGCCTTGAGTGCGCCACCGGCAGAAATCTTATATAGTATTCGGAGTACATATAGTAATATCAGTGGAAAAAAAATTAAAGATTTACATCCTGAATGGCTCAATAATAATACTACTTCTGAAATTAAAATAATCAAAGATACAGAGCTGAGCCTTGTTTTTGTTGCAAGTAGTGCCAGTTTTAACAATACAGTAGGGTATTTCACTTATAAATCAGGGACTGTTCCTACTCCGGAAACAGTTCAAAAAGTGCTTGCATTCCCCAATGCTTCTCCAATTTCTAAAGTTTCTGATGGAGAGCGTACAGGATCGTTGCTGTGTGGACATGAGGTGAAACTTAAATATTGGAACGAAGATGAGCAGAAATTTGAGGATAAGTTCCCTGCTGGTGTTACTGTAGGATGGTCTTTGCAGGCAAATGCATTCAAGTCTGGTGATATTTTGAAAGGTATTGGAATTCGTTATTCATATAGTACTATGAATAATGATAATTCACAGCGTGTAGTAGCTTTACGTGATGGAGATACGGATCAGATTGTAGCTATCGGCTTTGAGGATAATGTAGATTTTGATTATTGTGATGCTACCTTCTATCTGAAGATTGCAGAAGCAAATGCTATTGATCCGGGTGGTCCGGAATTGCCTCCGGTAGATCCTCCCAGCAATGTCACTACTACCTATAAGGGAACTTTAGCTTACGAAGACCAATGGCCGGCACAAAAAGATTATGATATGAATGATGTGATGATGACTTATCAATCTACTCTTTACCGGAATGTTGTAAGTAGTAAAATTTACAAAATTGTAGACGAGTTTACTCCTATTCATAATGGTGGTATATATACTTGTGGCTTTGGATATCAGCTCCATAATCTTACACCGGACAGAGTAAGAAGTATCGAAGTTTCGGGTCCTGACGGTTGGAAAATAGAGACGGCTCAATCGCATCCTACTGTAATCCTGTTTGATAATATGAAAAGCGTTTTAAATCAGAAGTTCACCGTAACCATTGAATTGGCAGATGTTGATTTGAGTCAGGTGACACCTCCTTACAATCCTTTCATATTCGTTAATGGTAGAAGCAGGGAAGTGCATCTGGTAAATTACGCACCTACGGATAAAGCTGATAAGTCATTCTTTAATACGAGTGATGATATGTCAAATATCGATGAGGGAATCTATTATATCACTCGCTATGGAGAAGAAGTAGATATTATGCCGTTTGCCATTAATCTTCCTATTCTCGACTTTAGTATTCCTACAGAAGGTGTGAAGATATATGATACCTATCCTGATTTTATTGGTTGGGTAAAATCAAAGGGAACCACGAATAAGAATTGGTATAAGAATAAGAAGTAAATAACAACTTCTTTGAGTAAAAAGAGTTTTATCTATGTTTTGCCATAGATAAAACTCTTTTTTTTATACTTTTGTCTAGTCAATGATGAATAACAGAAAAAAACGCTATTGTATGAAACAGCAAGCACTATTGTCTATTTTGTTTTGTGGCGGAATAATAGGAGGATTTATCTCCTGTAATCATTCCTCATCACTTCAGAGCCGGAAAGAGGCGTTAGGTAAATTTATTTTTCAAGATACCCAGCTTTCTGAGCCTGCAGGACAATCATGTGCAACTTGCCATACGGCTGATAAAGGTTTCGCTGACCGTGATTCCCGCATTGTATCCGAAGGTGCTGTTCGCGGCCTCTACTCCCAGCGTAATTCTATGACTATTTGCTACTCTATGTACGTTCCTTCGCTCTATTTTGATGAGGAAGAGGAGACTTATGTAGGTGGACTCTTTTGGGATGGACGTTCCCCATCATTGCAGCACCAGGCAGGCGAACCATTCCTTAATCCGGTAGAGATGGGAAACCCTGATAAGAGTTCCGTTGTAGAAAAGATACGCCATGCGTCGTATTACCCTGAATTAGTGCGTATCTATGGTGAAACGTCCGATGTAGACTCCCTCTATACGTATATTACAGATGCACTTTCTGTTTACCAGCAATCTGATGAAGTGAATCCTTTCTCTTCCAAATACGACGCCTGGGAAAAAGGGAAATATGCTTTCACTGAAGCGGAACTACGCGGCATGGATCTCTTTAAAAATAGAGGAATGTGCGCTGAGTGCCATATTCTGGATAAAGATGAGCGTGCCGGGCGTGTTCTTTTTACCGATCATACCTATGACAATCTTGGCATTCCGCATAATCCAGAAAACCCGCATCTTCGTGTGCCGATCGACTATTTTCTTCTTACTCCGGATAGCCTTGACCTGGGGTTAGGTCCCATTGTGGGCAAAGAAGAAGAAAATGGCAAATTCCGCGTCCCTACTTTACGCAATATTGCCTTGACCGCTCCTTATGGGCATAATGGTTATTTCAAAACTCTTGAAGAGATTGTTCACTTCTATAATGTACGTGATGTGAGCGATGAATTTCCTCCTGCCGAGTGTCCTGTCACAGTCAATCGTGACGAGTTGGGAAACCTTGGTTTGAGTCCTGAGGAAGAAGCCGACCTCGTAGCATTCATGAAAACGTTAACAGATGATTATGAGAGTATTCGAAAGTGATTATAACCGTAAACAAAGTTAGATAAGTTTAAAAATATGTTATAAAACACGTGTTTTTTTGTGCGACTGTTTGCGTGCACGGAATTTTTTCATACCTTTGTATCGCAGTTGGGAAACTGCTCATGATTTTGACTTTTAAATAATTTTAGTTTTTAGTTTTCAATAAAGGATTAGTTAGGGTAAAAAGATTAGTTAATAGTTTTTCATAGGCTAAAATTTGGATTAAGAAAATAGGTAATTAGGTATATAAAGGTAAAAGAGAAAGTTTGTTTTTATAGGTAATTAGAAGTTTTATTTTGGGTAAAAAGAAGATTGATTTTTAGGTAACAATGATGCAGTTTAAAAGAAAAGCCTCTATGGCTTTTCTTACAGAGGCGAGAGGTTCGTGAGAGCTTGCTCGTTTTTTTATGTTCCGAAATGAAAAATGGGACATTTTCTTTTTTTAAGAAATGATGATTATTCCGGCCATTCTTTGTATATTTGTGGCAGAATGTATCAAAAAACAACTATTATGAAAAAAGCATTATTCTCAATGGCAATGATAGGAGCTTTGACCGCTGCTTCTTGCATGGATAATGATGTGTATGACCCGAACAAGCACCCTGACAAACCTGCTCTTGACTTGTCTTTCTCATTCGCATTAAAATCTTCTAAAAGTCTTTCTCTGTCCGCTTTCAATGCTGAAGGCAACCCCGAAAAAGGTGTACTGTTTAATGTTTACCTCGAAGATCCCCGTACAGATGAAGGTATCTCTCACGTTGCAGAACCGGCATATACCGGTTACACGAATAATCAAGGCATTCTGCAAGCACAGATCACCTTGCCCGAAAATGTAAGGAAACTATATGTGTGTCCTGTAACCTTTGGCTTCGGACAAGTGCAGGCGGTAGATGTGGCGGAAAGTATGTCGCTTGCTTTCCATGCAGTGGCTTTTCCCGTATTTGCAGGGACCCGTGCAGAAACGCGGGCGGTCGATTTATCGCAAATCACCCATAAACGTATTTACGACAAGCGCTATGCTGTTTTTTCCGCCTTTGCGGCGGATGATGCCGATAGCAACGGCATTCTGATTCCCGGCAAATCTCCTTTGGTCACAAAAGAAGAACTGCCTGTCGCTTTCCTCGACCTGGTGAACTCCTGGTATCCTGAAAAGTCATTTCAGAATGAGGAAGCGCTGAATCTTTCCAGTGATCTGGTCGTTACGGATAATGCCGGTGCCGAAATCTGGGTAACCTATATCGGCGATGGTAATTTTGGTGCCGAGAATGGATATGGTTCGCTGCTTTACTATAATTATGAAGCCGGAGAACTGACTTCCAGCGCTGATTTTTATAAAGGAGAGGATGGGAATCCGGATGATGCGGGGATGCGTCTGACAATGATTTTCCCGAATGTCAATTCGGTTCAATGCGCATCCGGTATAAAAGTGCAGTTGCTCTATTGGGATAAGCATGAAGGAAAATACAGTACGGTCTTCCCGAAAGACACTCGCGTCGGTTTTGTATTCGCCCGTGCGGCATATAAAAAATTGGGTAGCGCCATTGATGATGCCGGTTCCTACTGGTTTGCGCAACCGGTGAATGCACCTATAACCAACCATAATTATCCGAAGTACGAATTGTTTTACTCCACCCCCTGCCTGAATGGTAAGGGTATCAACAAGTCGAATGCCATTATACGTTCCTGCCCCGATTATGGTTGCCTCATAGCAGGTATGGACGCACGCTATTGGGATGACACTTCGGTAAAAAATGACCGCGATTATAATGATGTGCTTTTTAAGATTGTGGCCAATCCGCCGAAGGGCATCACTCCCGAAAATAACATAGATCCCGTCGAACCGGTCTCTCCGTTCGATGCCCAGCACGGTACTTTGACTTTCGAAGACCGTTGGCCTGTGAGGGGAGACTATGACTTCAATGATCTGGTGATAGATTATACCTATAAACGCATTAAGAGTGTTTCAGGCATCGACAAGGTACAGTTGTCGCTGAAACCTGTGGCACGCGGCGGAACCAAAGAGAGTGGTTTCGGCATTGAATTGCCCTTCCCGGCCCGGCTGGTAGATGGTGTATCGGGAGCAACGTTGGAAAACCCCGGTTCCGGTGAGAATGCCGTCCTGATCGTATGGAATAATACGAACAGCGTGTTTGGCGGTTCAGGAATAGTCAATACCAATAAGTCCCAAAGTTACAGGAGCGTACCGGCAACAGAAGTCACGGTCGGCCTGAACGCCCCTCTTGCTGATGCCGAAGTGAACTTCATCGGGTTCAATCCCTTCATTTTCGTCGATGGCGAGCGCGGTCATGAGATACACCTGGTAGATTATGCGCCCACTTCGAAGATGGACATCTCGCTGCTGGGCATGGAACTTGACCGTTCCGACGCTTCGAAAGGTGTATATTACCGTATGGACAACACTTATCCCTGGGCACTCGATATTCCCCGGACTTCCTCTTCCTCACCTTCCTGGCGCTATCCGGCAGAGACGGAAGATATTACGGGCGTCTATCTGAATTATGAGAAGTGGACCCAGAATAAGACGAATTATGATTGGTTCGATGCCTCTGTGACGGGCAACGTAAATAAGGATAAACTATATTAAAAACTTTAATCTTGGAACAGGTACTGCTTATACTCGATTGGATCTTATACGTATTGTTTGCGATCAACGTATTGTATTTATTGCTTTATAGTTTGGCGTCGCTTCGGCGCAAACCGGATAAACTGGTTCATGCAAAAGAACATAAACGTTTTGCCTTATTGATAGCCGCATATAGGGAAGATGCTGTCATTACGGATACGGTACTGGCTTGCCTGGCACAGGATTATCCTGCCGATAAATATGATGTCGTGGTGATTTCAGATCACATGCAGCCTTCTACAAACGATAGGCTGCGTGCGTTGCCCGTCAAGCTGCTTCAGGTGGATTTCGAGAAAAGTACGAATACGAAGTCCCTGAAGGCTGCCCTTGAATATTTGGAGCAGGATTCGTATGACGTTGCTCTGATTATTGATGCGGATAATATCATTAATTCTTCTTATCTTTCAGAAGTGAACAATGCATTTGCGGATCCGCAAGTGAAGGTGGTTCAAACGCATCGTGTTGCAAAGAATCTGAATACCAATATGGCCTATCTGGATGCCATCAGTGAGGAAATCAATAACTCTATATTCCGTTTGGGACATGTCAATTTAGGCATGTCGGCTGCATTGATAGGTTCCGGCATGGCTTTCGAGTATTCATTGTTTTATAAGGCTATGATGAGCAACACTTCGGTTGGAGGGTTTGATCGGGTTTTGGAAATGAAGCTGCTTTATCATCGCATCTTTTTTCATTATTTGCCGGATACCTATGTATTGGATGAGAAGATACAGAAAACCAAGAATTTCTATCAGCAAAGGCGACGCTGGTTGTCCGCCCAATATTATAGTTTCGGTGAGTTCGTGAATCACCTGCTTCCGGCTATTCGCGACCGGAAATGGGATTTCTGTGACAAACTTTTTCAGCAAGCCTCGTTTTCGCGGGTATTATTGTTAGGGTTCACCTTTATCTTTTCAGTGTGTCTTTCCATCTGGGCTCCGGCTTTGGCGTATAAATGGTGGGTGATATTTGGCTTATTGCTGCTTGCATTGGTCGTTGCAATACCTCGTCGTTTCTGGAAATGGCGTCTGGTGAAGGCGATATGCTTTGTTCCTTATTCATTCTTATTGATGGTTGCCAATTTGTTCCGGTTGAAGGAGGCGAATAAGAGGTTTATTCATACGGAACACGGGATAGAAGAATAAAAAAATGTAACAAGAAAATGGTAAATCAATCTTCACCAGGCTTAATTTTTATTGGAAGATTTTTAAGGCTAAGAAATAGAGAAAGAGAGGTGTCACCACCCCTCTTTCTCCACTTCAAAGCACGGACATTCCTTCGTCCACTCCATCGGTTCCACCTCCCCATTTCCATTCACATCCGGACTCAGATCTCGATGTCCCACTACCCGTGCCTCCGGATAATCCATCTTCAGCGCCCGTACCAGTACCCGCAACGAGTGTCGTTGCCATTCCGTCCGGGTATCCTTTGCCAGTCCGTGACTGTCCAGTCCACCCTCATAACAGATACCGATTGAGTGAGCATTGTACTCACGCGCGTGGGCACCGACCCTCTCGACCGTGCGTGTGGACTTGATATCACCGTTACGGCGAACGTAGAAATGATAGCCGATACCATCAAAACCACGGAGGCGGTGGGCGGTGTCCAAGTCGTGCTCGGTAAAGGGGCGGTCCTCGCGGGTGGCACTGCAATGGATGACGATTAAATCGATCTTCCTCATACGTGTTTACAAATTCATCGCGTTCGCACTAAAAGCGCCTATTATAGCCGAAGCCATCGCGATGATTACCTTCAAAATCTTGTCCCAAGTCGTTTTTTTCATAAGAGAGTTTTTTAGTGATTAGTGATAAATGATAAGCAGGCTGCGCAGCCTTTAATTTTTAATTCTTTAATTTTTAATTTCCAAAGCCTCCGGCTTTAGACCCTATCCCAGCGGATCATCCTCAATACCGCCGTCTCCGCCATCGCCACCAGTATTTCCGCCACCGGAATTGCTACCGGACGAGCTGCCGTCTTCGGACACTAATTCGAAGGTGATGTTATTGGCCCCCCCTCTGGTACTGGCATTGCTGTCGTTCACCAGACGCAAGGTGTTGGCCACCTTGAAACGGATGTTGACACGTTCGATATTTTTCACCGTACAGTCCTTGGCCACTTCGGTGGCGCGACATTTAAAGGTGGTGTGGAAAATTCCGAAACCGTCCAGGCGGACACTGTTGCCGTCGGTCATCACCTGGCGCATCTGGCGCACAATGGCTTTACCGACGTGTACCACGTCCTCGGCCGACATTCCGCCCAAGGCTTCGATGTCCTGCGCGATGCGTTCGAGGTCGAAGATCTTTGCATCTTTCGATTTACGTTTCAGGGTGAAAACCATCGGAGATGCTGCGTCTCCGATTTTCTTGTGGCGCTGTGTGCGCACTACTAAAGCGTTTGACATGTTGAGTAATGTTTAATAGTTAATAATCAATTTTTCAACGTTGATGCAACAAAGGTACAGCATGAGGCAAGGGAGGAGGGACGTTAAGGGAGGCTACAGGACGTTACAGGACGTTATGGGAGAATAAGGGACGATAGAGTCGATTTTGAAGTGCAAAAAAACGGGGAACCTTAAGGTTCCCCGAAAACATTGACGATGAGTTGTACCTGTGCAGGCGTATAGTGTCTGCTACCGCGCTTCATACCCGTGGCCAGCAAACGTTCTTCCAGTCCCGGAGCCGTGCGTATCCACTCGTTGAATTGCTTGACGGCGGTATGCTGGCACACCCCGCGAATGTAGCACATTGCCAGTTCGCCTTTCCCGTAAGTACGTATCGGGAAGTGGGCGTCAAGGTTTGAATCATCTTCTTTTTTCATGCGTTAAAGTTTAGGTTGTTTACTGCTTTAAAATATATACAAATATACTGATTATTAATCGAATAAACAACCTTGATCGGAATTGTTTTTTAACCAATTTTCATTATCGAATTTAGTGTTTACCGGTCCCGGTTTGTCACCGTCCGGTCCGTGCACGATGTCTTCCTCGCAAGGCCAGTAACGCCCGTTGATGCGGTTGTAGACAAACTTGGCATGGGTATAGCCGCTACCCAAGTGCTTGAAACGGACTTTGTCTATGTAGACGGTGACAAGTTGTTTGGCATCGTCGCGGTTCACGCAGAGACAGTAGTCGGACATATTGCCGAAGTTGGCCGAACCGTTGATGTCGTTCATCTCCACCCGGCGCAGTTCTCCGGTGGCGGTGTTGCGGTTCATCTTGCGCGGGTGTGCCACGAGGATGACCAGGCATTTATGTTGCGCGGCGAAGCGTCCCAGCTTGCCCAGCAGCGAGGTGATGTACATCAGTTCCGTCTGCCCCGGTTCCAATTGCTGGTCCAGGCGGTTCAGCGGGTCGATGACGAGGATGCGGACTCCGCGACGGTATACCAGTTGGCGGGCTTTCTCCAGGATATGGTCGATGGTACAGGTCTCGGTGCCCGGCAAGATGTGCGTCACGTTGGCTGTCAGCCAGTTCACAGCGTGGTTGTACAGCTCTTCCGTCATGCCCGGGCCGGGGCCGAATTGCAGTCCGGTCAACTTTTCAATCAGCTTGGCATGATGGTAATTGACCGGCAAGTTTTCGGGGCTGAAGTAGGCTATCTTCCACTCATGGCGCAGGCAGAGGCGCAGGACAAGTTCGTCGACGAATTCGGATTTCCCGTGTCCAGCCATTCCCGACACCACAACGTTCCGCCCGGTCTCAAAAGTGCAGTTCGCATCAAAGTTTTCCCAACCCGTATCGGCACCACGGCACAGCCCGTTTTCGAAGAGCGCACGCAGGTCTTCCCGGTAGTCCTCGGCGGTGAATACGCCTTCCAGCGGGATCTCTTCGGCTTGCGCCAGAGTGATGAGAAGACTTTGAGCGCCGTAAAGAATCAAATGTTCATTGGCGTCCTTGCATCCGGGGCCGAAGTGTACCAGGCGGCAACGCTCCGCTCCCAGGCGGCGGACGAGTTCATGGCGCAGCGCTTGTCCGGCTCCGTCCTCGTCGGCAGCGATGTAAATCACTTTCTTGGGTTCGAAGTGCGACTCCACGAACCTGTCCATCCATGTGAGGTTGCTCTGCGCACCGGCGGGCACGGAGATGACGTCTTTCCGCCCGGCAGTCATGAAGGCGCAGGCATCGAATTCGCCTTCGGTGATGATGCACTCCGGAGTGTCGGCAATGGCGTCGATATTGTATGGGATGAGTTCGGCGCCGGTCACCATTCTGAAGTGTTTCAGTGCGCTGCGGTACTTGGTGTTGATGAGTACACCATTCTCGAAGTAATTGAAGCAGAGGCAATTCTCTATCTCATTGCTACCCGGTAGTTTGATGCATTCTTCAGTGATGTGCAGTTCGGCGAGCAGGTTTTGGGCGAGACAGCGTTTTTGCGTCCAGTATTTTTCCAGTTTCTCACTCAACTTTGCTTTTGCAGGGTCGAAGGTGGGGCGGCGGAAGTGTGAGGGCAGTTGGCTGGCTTTCCGGCGTTGTTCCCGGCGTTGTTGGCGTTGGCGTTCTTCGGCATCGTCGGGCACGTAGAGTTTGTAGCCACAGTGATGGCAGTAGCATGTTCCTTCGCTCAGGTTGACGGAAAACGATTTGTCTCCTTTGTGTCCGCGGGTGTCGTTGCACTGGGGGCAGATGGTTTTGATTTTGCCGCTGTTGCGGCCTTTAGTGTCGATTCCGTACTGGTGAAAATTTCTCATTGTTCGTTGGATTGTTTTAAGTTTATACTTTTAAAAATCGTTTGCTGATGCCGCACTTCAACGCCCACGATGCCACATTTCGCGGGTGCCGGTGCCACACTTGGACGACCACGAAGTGTGGCATCGGTCTTGCTGAAGTGTGGCATTGGAGGCGTTCGGGTGTGGCGTTTACTCCGCTCAGGTGTGGCGTTTTTGGGGCTTGGGTGCGGTGTTTTGTGAGCTCCACGAATGCGTTGCCTCGTTCCAGAAAGCGGTCGCGTCCGGTCGGGGTGGGGCATCATCGGGGATGGGGCAGCCCAGATAGGTGCGCCGGCCGTTGACGAGCTGTTCGTAGCGGTGGGGGGCGGGTGGGGTAGCGGACGGCTGCCCGACATCGAGGGCAAGCAATGCTGCATGCAGGGCTTGCGAGGTGCGTTGCTCTTTGGTATAGTTGTTGAAATAATTGCGGGCTTCCTCCGGACTGTCTATGCTTTTCTCCTTTCCGTGAAGCAGCACATGGTCCTTGAATATTTCCAGTGCCTCTTTGAATCGTCTACTCAACAGGGAACTGAAGCCGCTTGTCATGCAGACTCTGTCCTTCCATTCGCTGTCTTGTGCAAGGCTGTCTATCAGTTCCCGCCAGGGACGGAAAGGCGGCATGGCATTTTGCGCAGCTTGTAATTCTCCGTCGTCGTCGCCGTTCTTTTCAACGACGAAGTCGTTGTTTCTCATCTCATCTTCTCTTCTCTGCTCTTCTCTACTCTTATCTCCTCTTACGCGCGCGAGGCCGGGTTTTCCTTCTTTGTCGTTGGAATTCTGCGAGTTATCATCGTTTTCTATCTCTTTGTTTTTATCAAGAGTTTCCTTGTTCTCTGGTAGTTCTTTATCAGTTTCTTGTGAGTTGTCCGGCAGATTCGGTGCAGTTTCCATACTGTCTTTTGCAGGTGAGTTATAGCTGATGGTTGACTCGAACTCTTCTCCTTTTATGATGAAGAGCTTGTAATTTTGGATGATTTTCCTCATGTACGCTTTTCCGAATCCTTTTCTATTCATGGTGTTCAGTTGCTGGAAAGAGAGTTTTCCGTCCGGTTGGATGTGAAGGGTTTCGATGATATACAAATACGTCCCGTATCCTCTTCCTCCTTCATGGTCAATGAGTGCGGATAACCTTTTGTCGTTCGACAGGTCGTTTGGGTGTTTAAACCATGTAAATTTTTTCATGTTTAATGAGTTGGTTAATTTTTTAGTTTTCATTCAGGAAGGATAGAAGGGCTTCATAGTGTGGGGGAAAGCTGTTCGGCAGTTGTATCGTTCTTAAATATGGTGCGAAATTACATATTATTATTGATGTATAAAAGCGTACAAATGTAGGGTTAATGAAGTACTAACAGGCTCTGTTGCAATTGTCGGGGCTTTTTTAAATTCATTATGGAGTGTAATCCCTACAGAACTGTTTTTGCGCATTTTTTTTCAAATAAAATAAATGGAGGAGCTCTTCTTACCGGTAGGTTTATGTGGTTGTGTAGCATAATCTTTTGTGTTACACAACTTTACTGGTTATTACTCGTTTGGTGTCCACCAATTTCTCTTGTGCTTCTGCGAATGTGTCCTAACATTCGTTTTTCACTGTCGGAGAGGTGCTTCTTGTCTTTGTCTGCCAACAGATAAGGAATAACTTCTGAGATAATTTCCAACTGGTCCAGTAACGGATTCTTCTTGTGTTTTGCTTCGCATTCAATGTGAAGTTCTTCTCTGCCGTCTATGCAGAGAGTTAAAGTACATTTTTGTTCATGATAAAACTATATAAAAAACGCAAAGGTAGTGTTTGCCGGTTAGAATATCTTGACTTTCAGATGTTTTTTTTGAGCAGACTACAATTTTGAAGTAATAAGTCCTCGGAGTGTACCGTGGAGAACAGATATTGCTAACCGGCATTTGCCATGAAACAGATACATTACAGCTTTCTTGGGAGCGGCGATGAGGGAGAGATAGAGGCATGACAGGATTTTCTTTCCTCCCGATATATTTCGGCGTGCATAGAGGATACGCGCGCGCGACAAGTAAAACTCTCTTAATGGGGTCCCTTTCCGGGCTGTCATACTTTCTTTGTGATATATCACGGCAGCTGGTTCGTACCATAATTGGTATCCGGCGCGGTGTATGTGGGCCGACCAGTCGAATTCTTCGTAAAACAGGAAGTAGACTTCCGTCATGGGACCTACTTGCTGCAGGACTTGACGCGATACCATCATGGCAGCACCATGCAGTGAAGCTGTTTCGCGTGCCATCCGGTAGCAGGGCTGGTCTTTTTCATTGAATCCTATGGCTGCATTGCGCAGTGTGATGGGACTGAGGGGGGTGAAGCCTGCATATTGCAACGTATCGGGTGCATGGCTGTATTTCAGCATGGGGGAGACACCGCCGTTCATCTTATCGGCTTCAAGTCGCCCCACCAGTACTTCCAGCACAGGTTCCTGTATCAGTGTGTCGTTATTGAGAAAGAAGAGGTATTCTCCTTGGGCTACTTTCAGGCCTGCGTTGTTGCCTCCGGCAAATCCGGTGTTGGTATTTTGTACAACCTTTATTTCCGGGTATCGTTTTTTTATTTCTTCACCTTCGGGAGTGCGCGAACCATTGTCTACCACTATGATTTCATAGGGATAGGTTTCATACTTGCGGAATGAATCTATCATTTCGCAGGTATCGGCAAGGCCGTTGTAATTGACGGTGATGATGGAGACGAGTGTATTCATGGTCCTTTTATCTTTCTTTTTTATCTTATGTCTACAAATATACATTTTCTCTCTTGATTTTTTCTCTCACAAATAGATATATATGCAAAAAAAATGGTTTCTTTGTAAAAGCAACAAACAAGAGGTCCATTATATGAAGAAAACCAGGATAGCTTATTGCATTCCCGCCCTTTATTATCCCAGTGGTATGGAGCGTGTTCTTACGTTGAAAGTCAATTATTTGGTTCAACACGGATATGAGATTCATATCATTCTGACAGATGGAGGGGACAAATCTCCTTATTTTCCTCTGGATCCTTCCATTGAGTTACACCAGCTGGATATCGATTTTGAAGAACCTTATCGTTACGTGTTTCCTCGTCGGGTATGGCTTTATCAGAAACGTATGCGCATACTGAAAACAAAACTGAACGAATGCCTTTGTGCAGTGAAGCCTGATATTACGGTGTCACTGTTGCGACGTGATATAAATGTTATTAACCAAATGACCGATGGCAGTGTGAAGATGGGAGAAATTCATTTTGACCGTATCCATTATCGTAACTTCAATATTTCCTGGTTGCCTTCCTGGCTTAATACCTATATTGAACGTCGCTGGATGAGATCATTAATACGTGAGTTACGTCAGTTGTCGAAGTTTGTAGTCCTGACGCACGAAGATGCTGCTTTCTGGCCCGAATTGCAGAATGTCTGCGTTATTCCTAATCCTGTATCCTTTTTTCCTGACATCGTTTCTGATTGTACTCATAAGCAAGTCATTGCTGTGGGACGCTATGTTGCGCAAAAAGGCTTTGACCGTTTAATAGATGCTTGGCGTATAGTGGCAGAAAAACATCCTGACTGGATTTTGAAAATTTATGGTGACGGACACCTGCGTGACCAGTTGCAGCAGCAAGTAGAGAAATTGAGATTGACGAATAGTTGTTTCCTTGAGCATTCTGTTTCGGACGTTGTCTCCAAGTTTTGCGAAAGTTCTTTGTCTGTGTTGAGTTCACGCTTCGAGGGTTTCGGATTGGTCATTGTAGAAGCGATGTCCTGCGGGCTTCCGGTTGTGGCTTTCACTTGCCATTGCGGGCCGCGTGATATTATTGCTGATGGGAAAGATGGGCTTTTGATTCCTGAAGGGGATATTGTAGGGCTTGCCGATGGCATCAACCATTTGATTGAAGATGAAGAATTACGCCGTGGGATGGGGCAGGAAGCACGGCGGAAAGCTGCCGAATATAAGATGGATGTTGTTGGCGCACAGTGGATTGAATTGTTTGAGTCATTACTTTCTCATCCTATGCAGGATAGAGATAATTAATATAATTTGATTATGAGTTGGTACAGTCGCTATTTGCAGGTTTATGAGAAAAGTTTCGATGAGGTGGCTTTTGCCGGAATCATTTCGGAAGTATGTTCCAATTTGAAACGGCTTCAAAGCACTACGCCTTTGGTTACAGTCTCTATTATTGCATATAATGAAGAGAAGCATTTGCTGGCTTGTTTGTGGGCGTTGAGTGAGATGAAAACCCGTTATCCCATTGAAATCATCGGGGTAAATAATGATTCCCAGGACCGCACTGCCGACATTTACAGTGCTGTTGGCTTACCATTTTATACAGAGTTGCATCATAGTTGCGGCCATGCCCGCCTTTGCGGGCTGATGAATGCGCGTGGAAAGTATCATATAAATATTGATGCAGATACACTTTATCCTCCCACTTATGTAGACGCCATGATTGAGGTTATGGAGAAGAACCCTGATGTGATGGGGGTTAGTGCAACATGGGGCTATTATCCTGATAAGCAGCATTCGCGTATCGGACTTTACCTATATACACTTTCTCGTGATTGCTATTTGTGGTTGCTGTCTTTCAAGCGTCCGGAACTTAGCGTACGCGGTTTGGTATTTGCTTATCGGACAGAAGAGGCTAGAAAGGTTGGTATTCGCACTCATATCATCCGCGGTGAAGATGGAGCTTTGGCATTCGGCCTTCGTGAATATGGGCGTCTTGCTTTTCTTAGAAATTCTAAAGTGCGTGCTGTAACAGGATATGGGACAGTAGGTGGGGGCTCCTTGTCAAGGAGCTTTTGGAAGCGGGTGTTGCAAGCATTTACGAAGATAAAGCATGTGTTTACAACAGCTAAGGAATATAAGGATGAAGAGTCGAATTTGATAAAGAAGTGATTTTTTCTCTCTTTATTTTTTATCTTTTCAATAATGGTATATCTTTGTATGAAGAATATTTATTGATTTAGATAAAAAAATGATAATAAATAAGCAGGAGTCTGAAGCACTTAACATCACCCGGTTTGTGATGAGTATCTTTATCGTGTTTTTTCACGCTTATACATCGGTGCAAATATATGATTATTGGAAAGACCTTCCTGTGTATAGAGGTGTTGCACGTTTTTTCTCATTGCAAATTGGTGAGATGGGAGTACCCGTGTTTTTTCTAATATCAGGCTATCTTTTCTTTGGCAAATATCAGCAGACGTGGATGTGTTATAAGAGTAAAATGCAGAAACGTTTTTACTCATTATTCGTACCATATATATTTTGGAATGCTTTTATTATTGCCGCTTATTATGTGGCTGAATCCATTCCGACTATACAAACTTTGTTTAATGAGGGTGGAAAGTTAGTACATGATTTTGATTTACATGATTTCCTGTTTGCTTTTTGGTCACATAAAGGGGGAAATCCTATTCTTACTCAGATGTGGTTTGTCCGTGACCTCCTTCTTCTCGTTATATGTGCGCCTATCATATATCTTTTGGCGCGTTATGCCAAATTTGTAGCTATATTCTGTTTTGGATTAATATGGTTCGTAAAATGGGAAGTTCCGAATTGGGAGAGTGGTCTTCTTTTTTTCTTCATAGGTGCTTGTTTTAGTATATATGGCAAAAGTATAACAGAAGAGGTGCGAAAGATAGCGCCATTTCTTTTTATTCTCACCCCATTATTATTGCTGGCAGACTTTTTATTGAGTGGAACTACCACTGGTTTTTATGTGCATCGTACACTGATTTTTGTAGGAGTATTTTTTATTATTGCTTTAGTAACAGTACTGATAGAGAAAAAGAAAATACATGATATTGTATTTCTGACTTCTGGCAGTTTTTTTCTTTACATCATTCACGATCCTATGATTCGTTTTGTTCGTAAGTTTACTCTTCGCTGGATAGATCACACCAGTGAATTTCAGGCGATAGCTATATATTTTGCAGCAGTAGCAATTGATGTTGCTGTTGCTTATTTCGTCTTTTGGTGTTTACGAAAATGTGCGCCCGGTTTCTTAAAATGGTCGACGGGAGGACGATGAAATGTAGTTGTTTTTACTTATTGAAGATATTTTAGTAATACATTGATTTCTCTTTGATAGGATAACTGTTTTACATCATAATCCTGATATATATCTATATTGATAGCACCATTTACAATTAGAGAAAGAAGGCGATTCAAATCTGTACTATCTTCTTGTTTTATGAAGGAACCATATTTTTCTTGTTCGATTAAATCAGCTGCACCTCCTACATTTGTGCTGATAATGTAGTTCTTGAAACGTTTGGCTTCATTCAGGACAATTCCGTAGCTCTCCCAGCGTGAAGTGCATACAAAAACTTTAGCCCGATTGTACCATTCCCATAAATCTTTTTTGCTGTTTACTTTTCCTATAAAGATGATTTGTTCCTTCTTTTCGGGATGTTTTTGGTAGAAATGTTCTATGGCTTGATGAAATTTTTCTTCTATAGGACCTATTAAAATAAATTTCCATGCCTTCAGTTCTATGCATTCCAATGCATCCAGAATCATTTCGGTGTTCTTTTGATGACTACCCAAACGCCCTACAGTAATTATCAAATTTTCTTTTTGTTGAAATTCCCGCTCTGAAATCCCGGATGTGGCAAATTCTTCTTCATCAAAAGCATTAGGCATCAGGACTAGTTTTTGCCTCATTGGTTTACTGAATACGCTATTGTTACATAGGAAATTATAAGCTTGGGAGGTCTCACATGACAATACATCTACGTTTTTTAGGCAATTTGTGTACAATATCTTTCGTAAAGTTTTTCCTAAAAAAGTATGTCTTGTCAAATCCCATTCCTGACCGGAACTTGTATCCAGTTTAACGTAAACTTGTCCATGTTTGTTTAATAGTTTATAGAGTAGAATATTGATTAATGTTTCCAGTTTCCAATGAAAACACATCAATAAATCAATGTGTGAAGCATTCTGAAACAAGTATTTTATGTAAATAGGGATTCTTAGGTATGGATTATGTCCTAATGGCTTCTTGGTAAATGTCAGTCCTTTCTTTGATAGAGTAGGGATGAGCTCGGCTACCTTCTCGGAGTAGCCACAACAGATTTCTGTTTGATAGCCCAAGGCCTGTCCTAAATAGTAGGGTACCAATACTACATCTTTCCCGAACTCTAACGAGTTAAGTTTTCTCCAAAGAAGTGTTAGTCTCTTTTTCATGAGTTTTAGTTTTTAAGCCAGAAAACAAGCCAATTTTTTAACTTGACGTATTGGGATAGATGTAAACGTTGGAAGCGACAGTAAGTTTCTATTTTCTCAAGTGTTTTCATTTTATGACCCAACCAAATGACTGAATTTAATGTCTTTCTTAAATACAAGTCAATAATAGCACTCCATTCAACATGTTGCTGCGTCCAACTACGTATTTGTGTACAAACTAAAGTATATCCCTCGATATTGTGCATACTAAAACTTGCCGCCATAGTCGAACTATTTCGTACTCTGCGTTTAAAAAATGGTTGCGGTATGTAGCCGACTCGATGAGCATTCAGCATGATTTGTACCACAAAAATAGTATCTTCATGAATTATTCCGGAAGGGAATCCTCCGAAATATTGCTTGAGGAAAGAATGCTTCGTAAAGCATAGCCAGGGAACAACGTAGAATATCTCATGTTCTAATTCATAGTGCATTAGTTCTATTCCATCCCAAATTTTTTGTTCATCTATTTTTCCTTTCCTGCAATAATTGAAAGTTCCTGATGAAGTGGAAGTCTCATGTATGGTTTTTGCGTCGAAAGTAACAAAGTCAAGTTCTTTTCTTTCGCACATTTCGTAACATTGTCTTAGGGCATCTATATCCAGAATATCATCACTATCCATGAAATAGATATATTGACCGGTAGCCAGTTGTAAACCATTGTTGCGCGCTACCCCTTGTCTCTGGTTGGGTTGGATAAGATATTTTATTCTATTATCTTTTCTGGCATATTTTTCAATAATATATTGACTATTGTCTGTGGAACCATCATTGATGAGGATTATTTCCAAATCTTTCAGCGTCTGGTTGCAGATACTGTCTAAAGCACTATGTAAATAGGTGGCTGTATTATAAACAGGTATAATAACAGAAACCTTGATAGACGGGTTGATATCAGAACAATTATTCATCATTATATGGTTTTGATGCCGGACAAATGTAATAAATCTAATTAGATTTTTTTCTATTTCACCGGATAAATATCTTGTATTCCGGTCGTCATTCTGCTCTAAAAGTCTTATCTTTACCTGAAAGATAACAATCAATCTTTATTTTATTAGTGAATAGTTTTTTTGAATTATGATTTATATTCGATTAAGTGGTCGTTTTGGTAACTATTTGTTTCAAATAGCTGTTGGTGCTTCCCTTGCAAAGAGGTATGGTACGGATTTTAAGGTGGTAGTGGCTCCTGATACAGAAGCAATAACTACTATCAGTGATGAATCAATGTGGAAGTATGTTTCTTCTTTTAAAGAGAATATTTTTCGTGAAATAGAATTTGTGCGTGAGGCGCCAGCTGATATTCCTTTATATAGTTGGCGTGATTTCCCATACAAGCCAATTCCTTATAAAGGCAAAGATTTGTTGATTGACGGATATTTTCAGTCTTATAAATATGTTGATACAGATTTGTTGCGACAATTGTATGCTATGCCTGAAGAAATAGGAAATAATTTGAAGCAAAAGTATAGAGATGTTTTGAAGCGATCTTTTACTTGCATTCATGTACGTCGGGGAGATTATCTCAAGTTACCTCATCGTTTTAGTATCTGTTCATTGGCCTATTTTAGGAAAGCTATTGAACAAATTGGAGAAAATTCACTTTTTGTAATAATCAGTGATGATTTGAAATGGTGCAAGAAGCACTTCAAAGGACAGAATTATGTGTTTGCAGATAAAGGGAATTCTATGTTGGAGGATTTCTATTTGCAAAGCTTGGCTGCAAATAATATAATTAGCAACAGTTCTTTTAGCTGGTGGGGAGCTTGGTTGAATATGAATCCAGATAAAAAAGTGTTTTATCCGAGCCCGTGGTTCGGACCGCACTATTCTCATTATGATACATCCGATTTATGTCCGAATTCCTGGATTCCTTTACCTAACCGAACTCCGCTTCGTTATCAGTTAAAATCGATATGGATACGACTGGCAATGAAAGTAAGGCATCGATTAGAAAAAAGTAAGAGGTGATTAACGTTTGCGAAAACACTTTTTGACTTTATTTATGATGTCATATTCTTTACGCCATTGTATATAACTTCCCCATAAGAGTAATGTCAGAAAGCTTTTTATGCAAAGACTTATTAATATATTCCAATTGATCGAATAGAAGGAGATGATATACAGTAGCCCTCCTATGAACAGTGTAATAAATAAGGGGGAGATGAGTTGGCTGTACAAATGTAATATACTGCGATGGAACTGATAATGATAGAGTTGCCAATAGCACTGTATGAAACTCAATATGTAAGATATCAACATGCTATAGGCAAAAGCTTCCAAAGTACGGAAAAATAGAATACATATTAGGAATCCGGTACAGGTGACAAAGGCTGTAAAGATGCCGCAGATGAAAAGTCCGCGTGTATCGTTACTGCTTTGGAAGAATGAACCGGACGATGACATTACAATTTGCAGTCCAACGCTCAGTGAAAGTATTTGAAAAGCAGGTATGGAAGGTTCCCATTGGGGGCCGAATACGAACAGCATCAGTTCGCGTCCACAGAAGAAGAGGAGGATGCCTAAGGGGAAACCGATAAAAGCCAGAAGTCGCACCATTCGTTCGTTAATAGTAGCCAGTCTTTTTTCTTCTTTTTGGTAATCACTTAGAATAGGGTGTAGTACAGGAGTGATGACATAGGTAATATTTTGTATGGGCAGGGACATCAGACGATAGGATTTTTCATAATAGCCAAGTGGTGCCATACCTATGTATTTTCCAATCAGCATCTTGTCTAAATTACGAATGAAGTAACTCATTACGCTAAAGAGAAATTGATACATGGAATATGCCCATATTTTTTTGAGACTGTCTATGCCCCATGTCCATAGGAGTTTTTGGGGATATTTTCTTAGGGAAATGAAATAAATCAATGCACTAGACAAAATGGGTTGGATAAGTAGTGTATAGAGCCCGGCTCCCATTAAAGCAGCTACAATAGCAAGAGCACCTACTAATATTTGAATAATAAAAGTCCGCCATGCGATAAACTTGAAGTCTTTATCTTTGAAAAATAAAGTATTAGGTACGGTTCCGGCTGATGCAAAGAACAAATTCACCGATAGAAGCTGACAGATAGGAAGAAGACGGTTATCTTGATAGTAGTTGGCGATAAAGCCTGTCGATGAAAAGAATAATGCGCTCAGTATGATTCCTATCCATACTGTAAACATATAGATTCTGTTTATGTCTAACGATGTCAATTCCTTATTTTGAACAATAGCGGAAGAAATTCCTATATTGGTGAAGATACTGAAGAAGTTGATAAAGACAGTAGCAATAGCAACAGTACCAAAATCGTCGGGACACAATAGGCGTGCCAGGATAGCCATTACAACCAATGATATGACCAAGCCTGAATATTTAGCTATTGCCGTATAGAATACTCCAGAGAGCATCTGCTGTTTAATATTTGCCATGATTAGTCCTGTTTTTAGGAATGAACTTATATGCTATCATACACTTTTTTCATTTGTTCCTTCCATGAGAGATTTCGAATCGAATCTCTGATTTCTTGTGGAGGAGTCGTTTGCTTTTTGCAAAATGCTATTACCTTTGAAATTTCGATTGGAGTTTCATCGGCTGGTGCTTTCAGTATATAAGGCATTTTTTCAAAATCATCGTCTGTTTCTGAATAAATGAATCCGAAACCTCGTGCTGCATATTCCCGGTTTTTCAATGTCTTAATATTTTGTATACCACTGCGGTGACGGGCCAGACTACCGACTGCAAAATCAGCTTTTTCAAAAAGTACATCTAATTCTTTTCCATGTTTTGCACCATGAAGAATCACGTAGGGAGATAGCCCGTATGTGTGAATTGGCATTTCTATTTCTTGTCGTTCTCTCTCACCTGAAAGATTGCCTACAATGTGAAAATATACTTTATAAGTAGGATTTTGTGTATAATACTCTTTTAATCCGTTTATTATACGGTCGAAGCCATGCCAAAAGTGGATTTCGGCAACGCCTATTAAATGTAGCTCATTCTCCATTGTATGTATCTGCTGACGTAAGGGGATGGAGCTGAAATCAATCCCATTGGAAATGCGGATGGTACGCTGTCCGAAAATCACGGTATCATTGGAAAAGGTCACTATGGCATTTAATTGTTTACATAAGTCATGACGGAATATCTTGTCTATACACAAGTTTAACTTTTGGTCAATAAACTCTTGATCATAAGGATAGGTTGGTATTTCCAATACAACTTTGGCTCCTAATTTTTTAATAGCCTTTACAAGGTGTATCGTGAATGGATTGGCATTATGGTAATAACGGATATATACTAATGAAATCTGTTTTTCTCGGATATAGCGGATGATAGGAGCGAATGATATTCTTTTTTTTATTTTTGCAATAATACCTTTTCCCAGATTTACCAAGATATTATTATCAACCATCCACTGCCTTTCCCCGTTTTCACAAACTTCATAGTAGCAGGTATGTACATCTAAGCCACATTGCTTAAACGCATCTACTTGATACCTAATTTTCTTACTGATACCGTTGTACTCTTGGAAACCATAAAATATAAGAAATAATGCTTGCATAAATTGGAAGGTTATAAGGTGTGGTATAATTGAACCAATTCACTTGCAGTCTTTTCCCATGAGAATTGTTGTGCACGTAGCAAACCATATTCTTTCTGCTTTTGATAAAGCGTGGAATCTGTTTCCAATTTTAACAAGACATCGGAAATTTCTTCCGGTTTGTAAGGATCCACAGTTAGTGCTCCAGTCCCTGCAATTTCAGGCATGGCGGATGTATTTCCGGTGATTATCGGGATACCACATGCCATTGCTTCCAATATTGGGATACCGAAGCTTTCACGAAGCGAAGGATAGAGAAAAGCGAAAGCCGCATTATAAAGTGTTGCTAAATCCCGGTTGGCAATGTATCCCGGGAAATACAAATGTGGTTTGATGGCTGAAATTCCTTCTTGCTGTAATAAACTGTCTATATATTCTTCTTTTAGATCAGCTATGAGTAACGGGCGTTTTATGGAAGACTGTTCTAAATAAAGATGATATGCCTTCAAGGTTCGCGCTGCATTTTTCTTGGGATCAGTATTTCCTAAAAAGAATAGAAAACCATTTTGAGGAATATATTTTTGGACGATATCCATATTTAGATCCGATTGTTGGCGGAAATAAGTATTATAACCATTATAAATCGCCGTGATACGCTCTGACGGAATATTGAGGGCGTGGCGGATACGGTTACATTCAAATTGTGATACAGTAATAATCTTTTTACATTTCTTTAGGATACGGGGAACGACCAAGCGGCGATAGTGCCAACCCATTTCTTGATAGAGGGATGGACTACGATGTTGTCTGGGTTCCAGATATATAATGTCGTGAAGTGTCAATATAAGGGGAACCGAACATCGTATGGGAGCTGTATTCGAAGTGCAATGTAATAAGTCCACCTTTAATTTTTTTACAATACGTGGAAGAGCCACTTGCTCCCAAAATAGATAGGTAGGGCACTTTAATTCTATGATAGAAAGATTAGCTGACTCTACCAAACAACGATCTTCACCTGGAGCGACGATAACAAAGTATTTGTTATCGTCGTTTCTTTTTTGTAATTCACGAATAGTTTCTAAAGCAACAAAGTCCATTCCATGCTTGTTAGGGCGGAAAATGCGTTGAGCTTCAATCGCTATCGTCATTCCTTTTTTTTTTCTTCTGACTTTTTTGTTTTCTTTTTCTTTTTGAACTGGAAAAAACGAGAGAAATGGCTAAATATAGATGCAAAAACAAGAATAGGCAATGCCCATATTGAATGCTTGAAACGTTTGTTTACTTCTCCGTCAGGCAATGCCATTAAAAATGTAATAACAATAACTGCTAAAAGAGTATACCATTTAAAACTGAGTGTCCAGTCGAGGAAAGTAACTCCAACAGCACATAGAGTAATAAGGGCAATAAGTAAGAATCGTGAAGGCATCAGCCATTGGAATAGTTTAAGGGCATAGTCCCATTCACCTCTCAATAAAGTGATAGGTAATCTTTTTAGAGCTAATATTGTACTACTGTATTGCGAACGAAGCCAGCCAATTCGTTGTGCTTCATATCCGTCGGCACTTTCTTCTTTTTTACTATAACACACCACCTCTTCCATATATTCGGTAAAGATGTTCTGTTGCAATAATGCCGTTTCCATAGCTTTACTTAAATCAGAACCTTTAAGCTTGGGGGCTATTTCATGAAACATGGCAAAATCGAATGCCATTGCCGAACCTATTAATGCGGAAGAAAATCCCATACGGGTATGCGCTTTTCGAAAAATATTATTATTTATTTCTTCACTGGTTGCATTCAATACGGCGATACTAGTAGTTAAATTTTCCGTCATGCGATGTGCCTGAATGGCGTCACATCCCGAATAGTATGCGTTATTAAATAGGCTTAAAGCATTAGGAACAATTCGGTTGTCTGAATTGAAGATGATGACCATATCGTATTCTGCCGGAGAATAACGTTCCATTACTTGCTGAATGGCGTAGACTTTGGTACATTGTTCTTTGTCAGGAACAACGATATTTACCGGCATCTGAAGTAGGGTAACAAGATCTTCTTCTGCTAGTTGGGTAGCAGCGACAGCTATGTCATACTTATCTCGTGGATAGAGTTGAGTATCCAGAAAATGATTAATGGATTGAATAACTTCTTTACCGTTGCGTAATACCGTAAACAAAACAAGGAAGCGGTGTATCTCTTTGGCAGGAGGATACGGATTTTTGTATTTTCCTAACGAGAAAAGAGCACAAATGAAAAGATATAAAACCGGTAAACACAAGAATAAAAACAAAATAGCATCTGTTATTTGCAAAGCGTTATTGTTTTCGTCCATCCACCAGTCGGGATTGAATATGGAAAAAATTTCGTTCATAATATGAATTTATTGCTTGTTTATGGTTAATTTCTGTTGAGTGATTTGCTTATCTATATAGGCACCATTCATTACAAAGGCTATCATAGCTACAATTATGAAATTTGTAGGTGGCATTCCAGGAGCATATCCAGTATAACCACTTAGTAATATACCAAATACAGTGCATGTGAAGGCTGCTAACTCATGCCTTAAATATCTGTCTTTGACTTTGAACATTACAATGTAACAACAACCTAACAATGTAACAAGATAGATGGTGATATTCAGTACAAGGCCAACTATTCCAGTTTGTATCCAAATGGAAACAAAATAGGAATCAGGCGGTAAGGTACCTTCTTCATATGTTAAATCTTGTTTTAGCCATAATTTAGGTATTGAATTAGCTATACCTATTCCAAATGGGTAATCTTTTAAATATAGTGCCATCTCCTTTCTGTTTTGGATGCGTACATTGAATGATGCATCTGCTGTTGGGCGAAAAGCAGTACGGGCACGTCGAATGAATGAGTTGCCATTACCTATATCAGTAAATGCAAGAAATGCAAAAATACATAAACCTGTAATTATTGTGATGGCAAATGTTCTAATGCTTTTGCATATCAGGCAGTATAAGGCAAGACCTGCAAAGGGGACAACAAGAGCGCCTCGAGTACCGGAAAAAAGCATCCCAATAATTCCCATTGCTGCTATACTGAGATAAAAGATTGCGAATTTCCGATTGCGTGTGTTGAATCCTATAATAGTGTACACGGTTGCTATTGCCCCCATGACTGTACCAAAGTTACCAGCATCAGTAAAATATGAAAAGTAGCGTATTCCAGTTGATAGAATATGAGTTTTTGCAGCTTCTTGTACATATAGCCAATACCTTTCAGATGAGTCAAAACCTACATATCGTTGATACATTAATTTCAAGAAAGCAATGATAGTAAAAAGACCAATAAGTATCAAACCGTTTCTTAATACTTTTGGACTATTAGAAACGATAGATGCAATGATGTACAGTACAAATGTTTCTAATATCATGATACGGATACCATGTGTAATACCTTCTTCATTAATGTGCGGGTTGGCTAATTGTAACAGAATGAATATAATCCACGCAATATAACTTAGAGTGAAAATATTAACAGCATCTTTTAATCTGAAATTAGTTTTCTTTAGATAGAAGACTACCAAAAGAGAAACTGATAAATATACTAATATTATATCCAACCCAACGCTTAACTTAACTTTAAGAGTATAACGAGAGATAGTTGTGAAAAAAAAGGCATAGGTAGCATATAGTAAATAAACAAAATATGGATTCTGGAAACCATAGGCTACAGCTAAAATCACTATAGGTAAGCAGACAATGGCTACTGCTATTAATAATTTCTGAGCAATAATGGCATACGTAATAGCTACCAATCCAGCCACAAGCAAAAGATAGATTAATGCTTTGGGAGGTTGTTCACGTACTAAATATGGAGTATTCGATGCCATAATATTCAAAAGATATTATTTAACCTCATTTTTCTGAGACGTTAGACCTAATTGCGCCAACCGGCTGATGAAAGAGTGAATCGGCATTTTAGGTGGTAATTCACCAGTAAATGATTCTACTACATCACGATCAGCATTGTTCAGGTAAAGCATAAAAGGTGTGTCTCTCAATGCTTCTTTGAAAGGAACTAATGTTGTATTATCACTATCGCGCCATAAACGACAGGCATTAGCTATTAATAAGTTTACATCAGCCTTTTGGAGTACAGGCAATGGAATACTGGAATCTTTGATAGATGGATACTCTACTAATATAATATCCGGGGTTTTCTCGGCTTCGTTGAGCGTCCAAAAATCACTTAATTGTTGTGCTTGTACATATTGCTTTCCATTACTCTCAAAATCATAATCGTGAGTAACGAGACGCACGCGAAGGCCTTCTGACTCCCAATGACGGATAAAATATTTAGCAAGGAATGATTTTCCTTCACGAGAATTGATGCTTAGCAGGTTGATAACTGTAGGTTCACCTACCTTCATATATTTATTCAAGCGGTTGCAACAATAAGCTGCAGCCAGGCGGTTACATGCTTTCAAGAAACCACGATATTTTAAGTTGCTAATACCATTGAAAGCAGCAATAACGGGCAGACCACTGAGACGTTTGCTGCGATAAGGATCGCGTAGGGTATGATCTAACACTTCAATTAATAGGAAGTAGAGAATGATGAATATCATGCTACCAAAGAAAGCAGCAAGAATGTACATCAATCGATTACGCCCATTGTCGGTAAGAGGATAGGATGGAGGTGCTACAGTTTGAAGATTACTGGTACTCATTTCGATATTCTTCAGACGTAGGTTGGCACTGGCAAGTCCACTTAGTTGAGTCCGATAATTATCTTCGGCAATGTCGATCGCGCGTTCTTTGCGATTGACTTGTGTACCAACAGGAGACATGTGACTATATTGGTCAAATATATCTTGCTGACGTGATTCCAATACTTTCATCTCGGCTTGTGCTCTGGCTTCGTTAACCAATGCTATAAGCCATTCATTAATCATATTTTCAATGCCTACACCCTCTTTTGTGAAAGCAAATTCATTTAAGTTATCTGAAATACTGCTAATTCGATCTTCAGCTTGTCTTAATTCTGTCTTCTCTTTTTGTAGTTCTTCACTTTTGGACTTACTTTTGTCCGAAATGAAGATTTCTTTTTCCATAATACTTTGGTTCAAGTTGCTGACTTTATCTAATTCTTGCAACAAGTTGGTATTGTTACGGATAATTTGAGCACGTACATCCATCTTCTCATCTAACATCTTCCGCAAAGCCACCGCTCCTTCATAGGTTCGTTTGGCTGCTTCCAGACGGTCATCTACTTGATAGCGAGTAGCGGCTAAGGCCTTTGTTTCTTCACCGTAGTTAATAATACGCTCTTGAACATTGTAGTGCATCAGGTTATCTTCCTCTTCACTGAGTCTGACTTTGGCTAATCGTACTTGTTCTTCAAAATAGGCAATCACATCGTTTGTTGATTTGAACCGGAGGATTTCGTAGGCATTAATAAGTTCTTCAATGAGAAAAGCTACTGTTAGTTGAGTCAACCCAGGATCTGCAGATGTATAGGAGATATCTAAAATATCGCTATTACCTATGCGCTTAAGTTCTACCCGGTCTAAAGCAGCCATGCTGTAAAAAGCTATGGTACGATTGAAAACAGAATAAATAAAATTATTATGATCATTTTTTTTATAGGCTGTTAAGTTAGCTAAAGTTTTGCTTTCGTCTTTACGGTCAATCAATTCCATAACCTCTTTGGGAGTTATTTGCAATAACTGACGGTAGTGTTTCGCTTGAATGTATTGATTGTCTTTCCACTCTTCACCATGAGTATAAGAACTAGCTAAAAGACGTAAAGAAACTTTTTCTAATGTACCTCGGGATTTGGCAATATTGACAAGGTTATCGAAAGTGGCAGCAACTACAGAAAAATTTACAGCAGCTCCATCCAATGAAGTCGAGCTTGTAATACCAGCGTATAAGCTGCTTTTAACAGTATAGCTATAAGGAAGGAATTGGGTAAAATAAATAACTAGACCTGTGACAAAAAGGGTTCCCCATAATAGCCAATAGCGAATACGGTAAAGGAATTGTGATATAAATAGTAGGATATCCATAAGCTCTTTTATTATTTGTCTCTGATGATTTTTACATTTGTAAGCATCTCAAGTAAAATGATTGAATTATGTAAAGCTACACGAGCCTGCTCATAGATGGTGACCGCTCCTGAACGTCGTGCACGTTCTACTGCCAACTCTGTTATTGTAATTTTTCCTTGAACAAAATTGTATTCTGAAATTTTTATTTGTGCATTATATAATGCTGCTGTTTCTGCCTTAGCTTTGATTGTAGCAAGTTGTTCCGTTACAGCATTGTAAGCTTCTAAAATTTTTAACTTACGATCTTCCATAACTTCATCTTGCGCATATTGCAATTGCTCTATTTTATATCGGTAGTCTTTCAATTTTATCGGTCGATTGAATAAATCGCCTAACCCTATACTAAAGCTGGCACCTAAGTTGAATGTATGTCTCGTTCCGACAGATGTTGACTGGTACCAGTCTACAAATGTTTCACTATTTTCGTTAATGGTGTTAAAACGTCCAAATGCATAGTTCGCATTTAGGCGGAAATAATTCCACCATTCCCGTTTCTCAAGACGATATTCATTTTTAACTTGGGCAATTTGTGACTGCGCTTTCTTCACTGTTGCATTTTCTGATACAGCATCCAAAAAAACAGATAACGGAGGCAATTCCATTTTTTCAATTTCAAGTTGGAGTTCTTTCATTGTTTGTCCTGTAGCTGCATTTTCCCATTTACTATCTTCCATCTTTAGAAGTTCCAAGGTTTTAATACGTTCCTCACGAGTCATCGTCTGTTCTTGGGCGATAACTGTAGCTGGAAGAGCAAATAAACTTACGAAAATTACACTACAAACAATGAATACAATATGTTTCTTTATCATCTTTTTATTTTAAGTTCATTTTTACTGACTTCTCTCTGTAATCAAACATTTTCTTTTTGTATAAATGCAGTCAACGTCTTAAAAATGATTTTCATATCCAACCAAAATGAGAAATCTCTTGCATATTTTATATCTAATTGTTTTCTTTCCTCAGCAGACATTTTACCTGCACCACCACGTTTTTCCACTTGCCACAATCCAGTTAAACCTGCCGGAGCCATGAATCGGTCAATATAGGCATCACTGGTCAGTAACTCAGCTTCGTAAAGTGGGAGAGGGCGATTACCTACAATACTCATATCACCTTTTAGTATATTGAATAGCTGTGGCAATTCATCAATACTATATTTACGGATGATACGTCCCACACGAGTAACACGTGGATCATTTTCAAGTTTAACGAATGTATTCTCCTTTGTTTTCTCTTTCTTTTTGATGAAATCTTCCTCAGAAATAACAAAGTCATCTGAAATCAACAAGCTTTCTTCTTCATCTGGTGTTCCGGCAAGGTCATCGAAACGGATTTCAGGACCTTCATCGGAACTTTCAACTTCTTCAATCTGATATTGATTGAGGGCATTCAGCTCTTTCAGCCGTTTGTCTGCATTGGTATACATGGAACGGAATTTCAGAAAATCGAAAATCTGATAGTTAGAGCCAACACGCTGTGATTTATAGATAACTTTTCCTTTGCTTTCCAAACGAATAGCAATGGCTGTACCAATTAAAATAGGAGAAAGAATAATAACAGCAGTACTCGCAAAGAGTATATCGAATGTGCGCTTCCACATGGGGAGGTGGTATGTATTCAATATCTTGCGGTGCGTCTCGCTAAATTCTTTTAGCTTGCTTTCCTTGCGTGCCTTGAGATATGCGTTCATGCGTTGAATACTATCTTCTTCTGCATGTGGTGGAAGCGTATTATTAACTCCGGCTTGCAAATAAGCTTTCCTGTTTTCAGACTTTAGAGCTTCGGTTATGAGGGTGATATAAACCCGGGGATAACGCTTACGCAAATAAGTAATTTCAATACAGTCCGCTTCACGTACATCTGTTTGTTCGTAAAGGATAGATATGTTATACCGTTCACGAATACCGTCAATCACTTTTGCCGCTTTCTGAGATGAAGAGACGGCCACGAACATGCCACCTGTAACCTTGCTCAGGTGATCAATGATAATTCGGTTACTTCCGATATAAATGTAGTATAACATGTCCTTTTACGTGTTTTGTGTTAATTAGATGAACTTCTTTAAGCGTACTTTCAATTCCATGGGATTGAAAGGTTTCAGAATGTAATCTACTGCTCCTTCCTCAAGTAGACGGATACGTTCGGTTGTGCTTTCTTCACTGGATAGCATCATAACTGGAATATGCTTAAATAACTCATTACTCTTAAGGTAATGGAGAAATTCTGAACCTGTCATTTTGGGCATACGGATATCGGATATGATTAAATCTGGTTCGTTGCCTTCGTGTAACCAGTCAATAGCTTTTAAGGGATCTTCGCAATATACAAAATCATACTCTTTTCCCAAGTACATAGAGAGCACTTTGCCTATGGAGGCTTTATCATCTACTAATAATATCTGTTTCATTATCGTAAGTTATATTATTCTACACCTGTTATTCGTTATATGGTTGTAAATCTATTTGCTTGTCATGATACTGTGCTCTTTGCAGATTTTACAAGCAATGAAATCAACTGAATCTTATTCTTTTCCATAAATATATTGATTAAGTTTGATCTTAAGCAAAAATACGCTTATTTGCGCTAATAATATTTGTATAGGGGAAGAATTACTTGTGAGTTAACTCTATTTAACGCTTTGTTGAGGTTAGATGAAGCAAGTTTATCTTTAAAATCATCAAATAATGAATTCTAATTCTTTAGCCTCTTGATAAAAGAAAAGATACCATGTAAGCGGGGTGATACTTGGATAAATTCCAAAAGCCGAAAAAAACTCCGGCTTTTGGAAATTTATTTTATCCATTGTTAAGGTTTTACGAAGATGTTATTATTGTGGTCAGATATCCAATTTAGGTCTTCTGCTTTTCCACCATTTATTACCCAGTCTTTGAATTTGGGGTAGACATTGGTTATCGGATTGTACTCTTTTGGCCATTTCCATACTTCGGTATTCGGAATACAAATACCCCATGCCAGTCCTTCGGTGCTGAGATAGTAGCCTTTTTTCGGGAGCTTAAGCATGTTGTTGTATTCAGAGGCGTCATTACTCATCCCCAATAATTCCTTAGTTCCTAAATTAGTAGGGGCATAGTGTGCCATGTGTACTTCTGTACGTCCTATAATTCCATGACCGTCCTGAGTTATGATGAATACATCTATATTTTTGATATTAGCAGCTTGAGCTGCTTCTTCTGCTGTCGGGAACATCATTTTTATTTCAAACTCGGCCCCATCTCCTTCACTATTGTCGCCGGGGACGGTGCAATAAAAAGCAAAATCATTATCTGTGATATTGGGTTTGCAGAATTTATGGGCATTCGTACAAAGGATTACGACAGGATTGTTCTGACCTGCCTCAAATATAGGATTGCCACTTTGTACTTTTCCACTAATAGTCACTCCACTACTTTTTACATTTAGAAACTGGATTCCTATGCCAGTTTTTCGACTGGCACCAACGGCGCGTACATGTCCTTGAATAGAGACTTGCTTGTCCTTATTGGTAGTACTTATCTTATCAATGGTGATTATTACATCATTCATATCAAAGTCTCCATAGGCAGGCCATTGGTCTTCAAATGCATAGGTGTAAATGGTGTTGTCTCCTGTATCTGGTTTTGGGGGATCTTCCGGATCGATAGTGCCGGGATTCCCTGGATATACTGTTCCGCTGCAATTATTGATGGGGTTGGAGGCTGTGCCATATTCTGTTGTAACCACTGTAGCGGCTTTATCTACCATCCATGGGTTATTACTGGGCACTGGTTCTTCATTATAATATTCTTTTTCTCTGTCGAGTATTAAATTCTCTTTTATATGGGTGGTACCTGTGTATATGAATTTTTGGGCTTGAATCATAGATGCCTCTTCTGTTTTACTACCTATGATAGTGCATGTGTTTCCTGTATAGAAATTTATTGCTTTTATGATAGAACCGTTATAGAGTTCTTGCGTAGTTTCATTGATTATTCTTACACTTGGGGCTGATTCCCATTCTTTATCACTGGTTCTTTTTCCGGTGATAGAACCACTATCCATTATCAGATTTCCCAAAACAATAGATGTCTTGGCAATAAGTGTACAATTGTTGTAAAGTGTGGCAGCTGTATGGTTGCTGCAATCAAAAGTGTTTAATTCAAAAAGGTTGTCATTGATGACTATTGCGCCACCAATAACTTTGTCTGCTATGATTGTTCCGGTTCCATAATTTGCGATGATGGAGTTTAGATTGCTGTTTGTCTTGAATGCTCCCACCCGCATTACACCATGATTTAAAATCTGAGTGGATGTCACATCTACATCTTGAACTATGGTGAATGTGGCATTTTCTGCATTGTATATGACACCTGAGTTGATGTCTTTGGCATTTTGTGCAGTAATTGTTCCAAAATTCCTGACAGTAATTTGTGCTTGTCCAAAGTTTATGTCGGCAGCTGTGGTAAAGGTTGCATTTTTGTCATTATACAGACTGGAACCGGTATTAAATGATATATTTCCACTAACTTTAAAAGTCCCAAAATTTTTCACAGAGATATTCGTTTGGGTTTGAAATGACTGGCTATTTATGAAGCCGCCTTTTTGTATCTCTAGGCTACATCTGTCACCCATATAAGGCTGGCCTGTAATTTGACCGCCGTTTGTTACATAAATATCTAAGCCTTGAGGAGTGCTATTCATGTTCCATGTTCCTCTTACAATGACGGTAGCTTTACCATTATAGTTTGTCAGTTGTCCACTAAATACATCTCCGCTTTTAATAACATATACAGCTCCGTTTTTTAATTGGTTATTGGAATAGGGCTCAAACTCCGGATTTTCAACTAATTCATTTATTGAGGTTTCTTGCTCTCCACTGTACTCCTTTACTAATGAAGAGATGCGATCCCAACCGCTTTTTCCGGGAATATTGAGTGTACGAGTCTGGGTAACTGGATAGTATAATTGGCAACTTAATGTATTACCGTCTTTAGGTGTTATATATTGATATACAGTTTGGCGTTGTTTCGGGTCGGTCTGACGAATAAATAAATGTTCGATAGATTTAGGTATACTAATTTCTGTTGTATAATTAGTACCGCTTTTAGCATACCCTGCTGCAAGTGGCGTTGCAGTTGCATCTGACAATGGATTTCTTGTGAATATTTCTATTAGGTACTTATACTGCCCATTGAATTTGTCTTTTACTTCAATGTTTAACTTGACAGTTGCGAGCATTGACCAGTCGAAGCCATCAGGGGCTACGAAATCATCTCCTAGAGGGTTCTCTACCGGTGCTACAGGGCGGACCCTATCGGGGTCGTATACATCATTGTCTGCGCAAGCTATAAATAATAGAGGAGCAGCAAGGGCAATAATTAGATAATCGTGTTTTAGAATTCTCATAATTATACATTTATAAATCGTGTGATATTAGTTTGCCTTTTACGCAACAAAGATAAATAGAAAATTCAACTTTTTGGGTTTTTGGGGATTATTTGTGAAATAAAGTTTATCGTAGTTGTTTTTTTGATCCAAAAAAAGCCGGAAGTTAACTTCCGGCTTTAATATGAAAATCCTTTAATATGTTATTAGGGATTGACAAATATGTCATTTGTGTGATTGGATATCCAATCTAAATCTTCTGTTTGTCCACCATTGATTACCCAATTTTTAAAATCAGGATAGACGCCTGTTATCATCATGTATTCCTTTGGCCATTTCCAAACTTCAGTGTTTGGAATACAAATTCCCCATGCCAAGCCCTCAGTACTAATATAGTAGCCTTTCTTGGAGACATTGAGCATAGTATTGTTTGCAGAGGCGTCATTGCTCATTCCAAATAATGCTGTAGTACCTAAATTAGTAGGAGCATAATTGGCCATGTGTACTTCTGTGCGGCCTATATTTCCTTGGGCTTCTTTACTGATGATGAATACATCCAAATTTTTGACATTCATAGCTTTGGTAGCTTCTTCAGCAGTTGGGAATGTCATTATGATTTCAAATTCAGCTCCATTGCCATTATATTGACTTCCAGCACTTGGAATGGTATTATAGAATGAAAAATCATCATCTGCAATATTGGGGTTGCAATGCTTGTGTGCATTGATGCTAATAATTACAACCGGATTATTTTGACCGCTTTCGAAAACAGGAGTACCGTTTTGTACTTTTCCTGCAAGGGTTACTCCGCTACTGCTTACGTTTAAGAATTGGATACCTACACCAGTTTTACGACTGGAACCAACCGCACGAATATGTCCCTTAATAGACAGTTTCTTGTTATCATTGGTTGCAGTCATCTTGTCAATGCTGACAACAATGTCATTCATGTCGAAGTCACCATAAGCAGGCCATTGATCTTCAAAGGCATAAGTATAAACGGTCTTATCCTCTACGTCCGGTTTTTCGGGATCTTCCGGGTCAGGATCACCTTCATTACCAGAATAGTAATAGCCACCACAAGTAGAAAATGTATTCTTTGATCCTCCCCATCCGGTAGTTGAACATCCGCTTGTAAGCCATTTGGCATTATTTATGCCATTATAAGGAGGATCATAGGTAAATGCGTTTTCAGGCATTTCTATAACCAAGTCCTTTAAATTAGTGTCGCCTCCTTGAGATATACGCACTCCTCCAACCTGCAACAAAGAGGGGTTGCTTCCTTCTCCCCTGAAATTGCTTGGAGTCCTGTTGATATGTAACAAAGTAGCTTTGATTACTGAACCGTTCTTCAGAATATATTGTATTGGACTATCATTACTCATAACTACTGGAACCGGCTTCCACTGGTCGGCATTACTTCCGGAGGTATTTAGGTTCTCGGGTTTCTCTCCAGTGATGGAGCCATTGTCAAGTGTCACATTTCCCCAATTGAATTTCTCCTTTACTATTAGTGCACAACTATTATATAGCATGTCAACTGAGGAATTCTCGAATATTGTGAATTCGCCATAACTGTCATTATAGACGGAAACTCCTCCACTCAGGTGATATCCTTTAATAATGCCTTTGTCATGATTTACTATGAAGCTGCCATTTGATGTGTTATTAGTCTTTATGACACCGGTTTGTTCGTCTACTAAAATTGCTCCATAATTACTGAAGGTACTGGTGGTGAACTCAAGGTTCAGGGATGAAAGCTGACCTTTGTTCAGTACTTTGCTGTTATCTACCTTAAACCATTGTCCAACTGTAAGTTCACCTTTATTAATGAAGTTCATTTTAACAAGATCCATGACTCCGGCAACCTCGATTGCGCCGGCATTGTAAATCTCCGGATATGAACCCATATTTGCAGTAATAGTGGCAGCCGTAATCGTACCAAAGTTCTTATAGACCTTACTACATGGTTTGAGCGTACCGTTGTTGATGGACATTGTTACACCGGAGGCGATAGTCACTGATGAAGTTGATGCTCCAAATGTTACGTCTCCATTTGCAATAAAGTCTCCTCCAATGAACCAATCACCATAATTGGCAGCAAAATTACTTGTACATTCAACTGTACCACCTTTTTCTACAACAAATTTAGAAACAGTTGTAAATGTCTTATTACTTGGAGTTGCAATTTCTATTTTACCTCCGTTTAATACGTAAATGTCAAAGTTAGAATAGATATTAGTTACTTTCCATGTACCTTTTACAAAAATCGTACCTTTACCGCTGGCCATCTGGTAGATTACACTGCTTACTTCTCCAGCTGGGACAACGATTCTTGCTCCATCATTGAACTTATTTTTATCGTATTGGCTCACAGGATCGTCCGATTTGTCCGGAGCTGTCGGAATATCAGGGGTTTCTACTGTGTAATTGTTGTCTTCCAACTCTTTAAAACCTGCAGCAATAGCAGCATTAGCGGCCGAAGTACTACCAGTACCAGCTCTCGTAGTGGTACCTCCTGAATAATACAGTTTACAATTTAATGTCTCTCCATTTCCCGGAACAACGAATTCATAGACTTCCTTGCGTTGTTTCGGATCAGTTTGACGAACATAAACTCGTTCTATGGATTTAGGAATGCTAATTTCTACAACATAATTTTTTCCAGCCTTTGCATAGTCTGCAGCAATAGGAGTTGCAGTTGCATCGGTCAGCGGATTAGTAGTGAAAACTTCTGCCAAATAGTTGTACATTCCGTTGAACTCATCTTTGACTTCGATGTTCAACTTGACAGTAGTAATCATTGACCAGTCGAAACCAGTTGGAGCCACAAAGTCCTCTCCTAAAGGATTCTCAACGGGGGGTACAGGGCGTACCTTGTCGGGGTTATACACATCATTGTCTGCGCAAGCCGCTAATAAAAAGGGAGCTACGAGAGCAATAATTGCGTAATAGCGTTTAAAAATTTTCATACTTCTCTTATTTTTATGTTATATTGGTTAGCTTTTGTGGCTCAAAGATAAATAAATTATTCAAGTTTTAGTTGCAAATTATGTCTTTTAACAACTTTGGTTGTGTTTTACTTAAAATATGTTTAGTGGAACATTTCAGCCTATGTAACAGCTAATTGCTCATTTTTCCTTTTAACTTTAATAGTTTTATAGTTATCGGAATTTTGGAAAGAAGGGGAAAGTTGATTTTTTTAGCCTTTAAGGTCGTCTGGCTATGGTTTATGCTTTGGTGATTTCTCCCGCAAGGTCGGAGTTCATGCGGTAACGGATTTCTGCCTGGCTGAGACCATGGCCGAGAAGGAACATTAGTTTGGTGACTGCGCATTCGGGGGTACTGTCGTAGCCACTGATAACGCCTGCCTGGAGAAGTTTCAGACCGGTCTCGTAACGTCCCATTTCTACTACGCCACGCTGGCATTGGGTAATATTTACAATAATGATACCGCGCTCGGTAGCATCTTTGAGTTGCTGGATGAACCATTCCTTCTGAGGGGCATTACCGGAACCGAAGGTTTTGAGTACGACTGCTTTAAGACCGGGGACGTGAAGAACTGAGTTGATGATACTTTCCTGAATGCCGGGAAAGAGGGTAAGCATAACTACATTGGTATCAAACAGATAATGGGGCTTCATGGGGCGTGTCGGATCAGGACGGCGGATGATATGTGCATCGTACTTGATGTGGATGCCTGCATGAGCCAGTGAGGGATAATTGAATGAACGGAATGCGTTAAAGTTTTCGGCGTTAATCTTTGTAGTACGGTTTCCACGCATCAGTTCGTTCTCGAAAAAGATACACACTTCGGGCACTATGGGAGTACCGTCGGGATTCTTGGCCGCAGCTATTTCTATAGAAGTTATCAGGTTTTCTTTTCCGTCTGTGCGCAAGGTACCGATAGGGAGCTGGGAGCCTGTGAGAATGACGGGCTTAGCCAGGTTCTCGAGCATGAAGCTGAGGGCAGAGGCCGTATAAGACATGGTATCTGTTCCATGAAGGATAACAAAACCGTCGAAATAGTCATAATTGTAGTTGATAATCTTTACGATTTTTGCCCAAAGCGAAGGCTCCATGTCCGAAGAGTCGATGGGCGGATCGAACTGGTAGGAAGAGATGCGATAATTGAAACGTTTCAGTTCGGGAACATGTTTGAGAAGATGGTCGAAGTTGAAATTTTCAAGCGCACCTGTCTCCGGGTTTTCTATCATACCGATGGTTCCGCCAGTATATATCAGTAACACAGATGGGTAGTCGATCTTCATAAACATAATCGGGTTTTGATTATTCTGAGTGCAAAGATAGGAAAAAAAGTGATAGGGTGGTAGGGTGGTAAGATGATATTGCTGCCTTTATCACCCGATCACTCTATCACCCTACCACCTTATCACCTTCCTACATTTTCTTTCAACTGTGTGATCGCCTTTTCCGCATCTCCTTCAGCTTCGTTCAGCAGGGTGACGAATCGGCTACCGATGATAGCACCGGAAGAGTTGGCACAAGCGGCGTCAAATGTCTGTTTGTTACTGATGCCGAAGCCAACCATGCGGGGATTGCGCAGGTGCATATCCTGTATCTTTTTGAAATAAGCTTGCTTCTGGTTATCGAAATCTTTTTGGGCACCGGTAGTAGCAGCGCTGGACACCATATAGATGAAGCCGTCGGTATGTTCGTCGATTTCGCGGACGCGAGCCTCGCTGGTTTCGGGGGTGATGAGCATGATGACACGGATGTCGTAACGGTCGGCAATAGGTTTATACGTTTCTTCGTAATCTTTGAAGGGAAGATCGGGAATAATAACGCCGTCGATACCACATTCTACGCATTTCTGACAGAAAGCCTCGAACCCGAATTTCATAATAGGGTTGAGATACCCCATCAGGATGAGAGGAATACGGACATCGCTACGGATATCGCGGAGTTGCTCAAACAAAATACGCAGCGACATACCGTTGCGGAGAGCACGGGTAGCAGCTTCCTGAATAACGATGCCGTCAGCCATCGGGTCACTGAAGGGAATACCGATTTCAATCGAATGGACCCCATTGCGTTCGAGGGTACGGATGACGTCGGCAGTACCTTCCAGGGTTGGGCAACCGGCACAGAAGTAGATGGACAGCAAGTTTTTAGGGCTGTCCTGAAAAAGTTGATTTATACGATTCATGATGTTATTCTAAATTTAATTCGTTCTTAATTCTTTGAGAAAACGTTCGATCCGTTCCACATCCTTGATGCCCGGAGATGTCTCGAAGCGACTGTTGATATCGATACCGGTAAGGCGGGGATGGTGGAACTCTTTCAGGGCTTTGACGCTGTAAGAATTGATGCCACCGCTAAGCAGGAAAGGGGTACTGCCAGTGTAACGTTGCAGAATGCTCCAGTCGAATTGCTGTCCGGAACCACCATAGTGGACGGTACGTGTATCGAACAGATAGTAGTCGCAGAAACCTTCATAATTGAAAATGGCAAGAAGATCCTTGGGCAAGGCGATGGAAAACGCTTTGATGATCCGGATACCCTGTGAATGAAGGGTGCGGCAATATTCGGGTGATTCGTCACCGTGCAGCTGGACATAGTTCAGACCGAAACGGTCGACATACATAAGGATGTTTTCTTTGGTTTCGTTGACAAAAACACCGACACGTTTGGCAAGCGTAGGCAGGTACCTGGGTATCTGGTACAGGTATCTGGGGGATTTGGGGTAGAAGATAAAACCGATCATATCTACACCTAATACTTCTACATCGCGGATGTTGTCTGCATCGGTCATTCCGCATACTTTGATCATTGTATTCATGGGCTTATACCTTAAAAATCACGAATATATGAAATCATGTGTGAATTTCCAAATTTATATACCGTGAATGAGTTCTTCCAATGTGCTCCCGGGATCGTCTGTACGCATGAATGTCTCTCCCATAAGGAAACCACGGAAGCCTGCCGAGCGTAGTTCACGGATGGTTTCAGGGTGCGAAATACCACTTTCGGAAACGAGCAGCGGAGGCGTCTGAAAATCAATTTCAGCAATAGCCTTTTTTAACTCTTCTGCAATGCGGAAAGAGTTTTCTATATTGGTGACGAAGCTGCCCAGATTACGGTTGTTGACGCCGACCATATCCGTCTCCTTATATATATAGGAGAGTTCGGAGGTACTATGTACTTCGAGCAGAACTTCAAGCCCCAGTTCGTGTGCCTGTATGGTGAGCGTGTGGCACTCATCAGGTGTGAGGCAGGCGGCAATGAGCAGCACTGCATCGGCACCTACAATGCGGGCTTGCAAAAGCTGATATTTGTCGATGATGAAGTCCTTACGCAGGATCGGGATGTTGACCAACGGGCGTGCTGTACGGATGTCACGCAGAGTTCCGCCGAAGAACTTTTCATCCGTGAGGATGGAGAGGGCGGAAGCTCCGGCTGTTTCATAAGCAGGGGGAATGAGCTCGGCCTGTGCGTTTTCCTTGATCCAGCCTTTGGAAGGGGAACGGCGTTTGAACTCGGCAATGATGCCGGATGAAGAGTTTGCGAGTGCACGTTTCATGCTGCGGACGGGCGTTGTGCCGGAAGTTCCGCTTCCGACAGCTTCCTGCATCATGGCAGCAGCTTGCTCTTGCAATTGACTGAGGGAGACTGCTTGCTTTTGCTGCTCAATCTCAATCCGCTTGTGGGCGATGATTTCGGATAAAATATCTTTCATAAATTGGAATTTATGGATTCTTACTGATTGATTTCTATAAACTTCTTCAACGTCTCCAGCGCCCGTCCACTTTCCAGCGATTGGCGAGCGATGGCAATGCATTCTTCGATTTCCTTTTCAGGTTCCATCACCTGGATGGCAAAGGCGGCGTTGACAATGACACATTGCGTTTGGGCACGTGTGGCACGGTTATTAAGGATGTTATCAAAGATGCGGGCGGCATCCTCTTTGCAGGCTCCGCCGAAGAGCTCTTCGGGTTGTGCGGCATTGAAACCCAGCGCTTGCGGACGGTAAATCCGTTCGTAATTGCGCGTCATAACTTTGAATTCGTCCGTGAGGGAAATTTCGTCGTAGCTATCGAGACTGTTGACTACCGCAAAGTCGATGCCGAGTTTGTAAAAAACATTTGTGTAGAGTCGCATCTGTGCAAGATCGGCCACACCGAGCAACTGGTAAGTAGGCTTGCAAGGATTGACAAGCGGGCCAAGAAGGTTGAACAGTGTACGTACTCCCAATGCCTTGCGCACAGGACCGACGAACTTCATTGCCGGATTGAAAAGTTGGGCGTGCAGGTAGGCGATGTTACACTCGTCCATGCTGCGTTTCAACTTGTCGGGATCATTGGTGAAACGGATGCCGTGTTGCTCCATGACATTGCTTGCCCCACTGACGGAAGTGGCACCATAATTGCCGTGTTTGGCAACTTTGTAACCGGCTCCGGCCACCACAAAACAGGCACAAGTGGAAATGTTGAACGTGTTCTTTCCATCACCTCCCGTACCTACGATATCGATAGGCCGATAAGGCGCGAAGTCGATAGGTACTCGAGTCTCCATAAGGGCTTCGCGAAAGCCGATTAGTTCATCCACTGTGATGCTACGCATTTGAAATACAGTGAGTAATGCGGAAATCTGTGCTTCGGGGTAAGCTTCCCGGGTGATGTTCAGGAGAATTTGCTTGGTTTCTTCCGAAGTAAGCTCTTCGTGGTTGAAGAGACGGGTTAATATATCTTTCATTTTCTTATCTACGATTAGACGATTTACAATTTACGATTGAAAATTCTGTTATGTTCGGAATGCCTCATTTCAACGTTCGGAATGCCACATGTTAACGATCATGAGGTGTGGCATTCCGACCTGTGAAGTGTGGCATTTAGCCTCATGAGATGTGGCATTTCAGACGCCTTTCAGCCAGTTGCCTACAATCTGTTTTCCATCGGGAGTCAGTACCGATTCCGGGTGAAATTGGATGCCGTGAACATCGTATTCCCGGTGTTTCAGTGCCATGATTTGACCTTCGGAGCTGATGGCGGTGATAACCAATTCTTCGGGAAATTCTTCCGTATCCACTACCCAGGAGTGATAACGACCGACTGGAATTTCAGTAGGAAGACCGGAGAAAATGTAATCTTTATTCTTTATTTTCACATCCGTTTGTATGCCGTGAAAGACTTCACTCAGATTGGTGAGCTTCCCGCCGAATGCTTGTCCGATGGCCTGTTCACCCAGGCAGACGCCAAGTATGGGTTTTCGTCCTGCATAAGTGCGGATGACCTCTAATAGTAAGCCTGCCTCCTCGGGGATGCCGGGACCGGGTGAAAGGATGATCTTATCATATTTCTCCAATTCCTCAAGCTCAAATTTATCATTGCGCAGTACATCTACTTCTGTGCCGAGTTCTTTTACCAGATGGGCAAGGTTGTAGGTGAAAGAGTCGTAGTTGTCTATGATTACTGTTTTCATAATTTCATTTACAATTTACAATTTACATTTTCTCCGCCATTACGATTGCCTTTTTCAGTGCTCCCAGTTTGTTGTTCACCTCTTGCAACTCGTATTCTTCATTGCTCTTGGCTACGATGCCGCCGCCTGCCTGAAACCAAAGTACACCGTTGCGACTGACGAAAGTACGGATGGTAATGGCCTGGTTCAGTGAGCCGTTCAGTCCGATGAAGCCGATGCAACCGCCGTAAGCGCCGCGATTGTGCGGTTCCAGTTCGCTGATGAGTTGCATGGCGCGTACCTTGGGGGCACCGCTTAGAGTGCCTGCCGGGAAGGTGTCGATGAATGCTTTGATGGGGCGGGCATCTTCGTTCAGCGTACCGCTGACGCGGCTTACCAGGTGGATAACATGACTGTAATACTGCATTTCCTTGTAGAAATCCACTTTTACATCGTGGCAGTTGCGGGAAAGATCGTTACGGGCGAGATCGACCAGCATGACATGCTCTGCATTCTCTTTGGGATCATCATGCAGGTATTGGGCGTTCAGCGCATCCTGTTCGGGATCTCCGGTGCGCTTGGTAGTACCGGCGATGGGGTCGATGTAGGCGTGGCGGCCTTCGATGCGGCAGTGCGTCTCGGGTGATGAACCGAAGATGCGGAAACCTCCGAAATCGAAATAGAACAGATAGGGAGAGGGGTTGATGCTGCGCAAGGCACGGTAAAGTTTGAAATCATCGCCTACGAAACGTTGTTCGAAACGGCGGGAGAGAACAATCTGGAAAACATCCCCACGCAGGCAGTGGGCAATTCCCTGACGGATATTTACTTTATGCTGTTCGTCGGTCAGTGGGGAAGTGGTTTCACCAACGGCACGGAAATCGTAGGCGGTGTAATTGCGGTTATTGATGGCTTTCTGCACCGTATCCAGTTCACTTTCTTCACCGGGGGCAAGCATTTCAAGAAGTACCATTTCGTTCTTAAAGTCGTTGAAGACAATGAGGTATTGATACAAGATGTAGAGCATATCCGGTGCGTCGTTGGTGGCTTCGCGGCTATCTTTTACGGGAATATTTTCAAAATAGCGTACGGCATTGAAAGAGGTGTAGCCATAAAGACCGCAGTAATTGGCATATTCACCTTCCACATGGAAGCGGCCGAGGAAATCCTCTAAAGCTTTTTCTACAGGATATTCCGGTGTGATGGGGCGTTCTTCGCGAGTGCCGTCGGGCAGGCGGAAGATGGCTGTTCCATGGTCGATGCTGACGCTTGCCAATGGACAGAGTCCGATGAATGAACGGTTGTTTTCACTGCCGTGATAGTCAGAGCTTTCCATGAGTGCACTTTGGGGAAAGACATCACGGACTTTAAGATAAGTACTTACAGGCGTGTGCAAGTCTCCAAGAATAGTACGACTATGTGTTTGATAATTATATGTATTCATTTTCTTTAGTGATTAGTTTTTAATGATTAGTGATTAGTGGTACCGATGATCTTAGTGTTAATCACTAATCACTCAACACTAAACGTTAAATAAGTTTCTATATCCTTGTCTCCACGTCCCGAAACGGTCAGTACAACAACATCATCGGGTTTGAAGTTCAGCTTTTCGAGGGCACCGAGGGCGTGGGCACTTTCCAGGGCAGGGATGATACCTTCCAGTTTCGTCAGCTCGTAGGCGGCGCGGATGGCTTCATCATCATTAACAGCAAGTACGATGGCGCGTTTTTGTGCAGCCAGATTGGCATGCATGGGGCCGATACCCGGATAATCCAGTCCGGCAGAGATAGAGTAGGGCTCTTCAATCTGGCCGTCTTCGTTCTGGATGACGTAAGTGCGTGCACCGTGAATGATTCCCATCTGTCCGAGGGCGATGGTAGCGGCAGTCATACCCGTATCTATTCCTTTACCACCGGCTTCGGCGAGGACGATCTGCACGCGGCTATCGTCGATATAATGGTAAATAGTTCCGGCGGCATTGCTACCACCACCTACACAAGCGATAAGATAGTCGGGGCAGTCACGGCCTTCTTTCTCAATGAGTTGCTTTTTGATTTCCTCGCTGATGACGGATTGCAGGCGTGCCACCATGTCGGGATAAGGATGAGGACCGACTGTGGAACCGATGATGTAGTAGGTATCGGCAGGATGACAACACCAGTCGCGGATTGCCTCGTTGGTAGCATCTTTCAGCGTCATATTTCCGGAAGTGACGGGGATGACGGTTGCACCCAGCATCTTCATTTTTTCCACATTGACATGCTGGCGTTCTACATCCGTTTTTCCCATGTAGACGATGCATTCCATGTTCATCAGGGCACATACGGTGGCAGTAGCTACGCCATGTTGCCCGGCACCGGTTTCGGCGATGATGCGATGCTTGCCCATGCGGCGTGCCAGAAGAATCTGCCCGATGGTGTTGTTAATCTTGTGAGCTCCTGTGTGGTTCAGGTCTTCACGCTTGAGGTAGAGCTTGCAGCCATATTTTTCGGAAAGCCGGCGGGCATAGTAGAGTGGGGAAGGACGTCCTACGTAGTCACGCAGCAGTTGGTCGAACTCTTGCTTGAAATCTTCGCTTTGCAGTACGTTGAGATAGGTGTTCTGCAACTCTTCCACACACTTGTGGAGTATTTCGGGAATATATGCTCCACCGAATTCTCCGTAATAACCATCTTGATTTACTAAAAAACTCATAATCCTATTTTTTTATTTAATTGTTTACGATTTACTGTTTATCTCAAAACCGGATAAAAGAAAAGAGCCCTGTCGCAGGTTGCGACAGGGCTCTTTCTTAATCTATATTATGTTCACATATATACATACGAGCACTGCTCCCTTACGACTGTCGGAGTTGTAACGGGCGCCACCACCAATATGTATTTATGAGCATTGTTTTCATTGTCTTTTTGTTTTAGCTGGGGGCAAATGTAAGCACTTTGTTTTAATTACCAAAGAATTTCTTGCTTTTTTTCTTTCAAAGAACATTTTTCTTATAAAGTTGTTCTATAAGAGTATTTAGAACAACTATTATTCACAATAAAAAAGAAAGGATGAACTATGAAACGGAAACATTTAGTTGCCATTGGCGTATCGATTGCTATTCTCTTGTTACTTTATTGGCTGTTGGTGGCCGAAGATATGAACGCTTGGCTGACCGTTAATTGATTTTTCGTGACTTTCTTGTGGGGTTGTGCGGATAAAAATGTATCTTCGCAAAAAATCATAAGCTTATGAAAGGAATAAGTAACTCATTTTTGCGTACGATATGTGCGCTGGTAATCGGGCTGATATTGGTGATGTTTCCCAATGAGGCAGGTGATTACTTGGTTATAACCATTGGCGTTGTGTTTCTGATACCATCGCTCTTAAGTATTATCGGGTATTTTGCAATGACTGCGGAGGAAAGGCAGCGCCTTCCTATTGAAGGGATCGGCAGCCTGCTGTTTGGTCTGTGGCTGATTATTATGCCCGGTTTCTTTGCAGATTTGCTGACATTTGTATTAGGATTCATTCTTGTGTTGGGTGGTGTGCAGCAGATTGCATCGCTTTCCGCAGCCCGTCGCTGGATGCCGGTTCGTGTGGGGTTTTATATCATTCCGGTCCTTATTCTGATTGCAGGACTGATTGCGTTGTTCAATCCGACGGGAGTACGTTCCACGGCGTTTATCATTATTGGTATCACCAGCATAGTGTATGCAGTTTCCGAATTGATCAATTGGTTCACATTTACTCGCAAACGACCGAAGGCACCGGGTACGCCGGGAGCTTCTTCAAAGGCTGTAGACAATATTGAGGACGCGGAAATATTGGAAGATAAATGAAAATTTAGTTGACAAGGGAATGAGTTGACAAGGGGACAAGGGGCTACGCAGTGTTAGGCTACGCGGTGAAATGATAATTTATCGGGCTGAATTTTAAGCCTGAAAGGCTTGCATTATATAGCGTAGGGCATCGCCCTACGTAATGTGCATCCCTTTTTCTGAGCCCTGAAAGGGCGATATAAAGATTGATGCTTAATTGCGCCCTTTCAGGGCTTAAATAGAGATATACATAATCACTTAGGGCGTTGCCCTACGCTATGTAATATCAGGCTTTCAGCCTGTCTTGGTCTCAGCTATTCCCACCGTTAAATTATCATTTATTTTAGCCATTGTTTTATCAGTTCTATCACCTCTTTCTTTTCTTTTTCGGGCAATGTGCTGATACGTGCCAGATGGCTGCCATTCGGTTGGATAAATACATGAATATTCTTCTTGTTCTTCAGCCAGGTGACGCCTGCGGCTATCCATGGGTCGTTCTGACCGTAAATGAAGATCATCTTCGGGTCCTGTTTCTTTAGAAACTTTGTTATTTTCTTACTTAAAGTTTTGTCGAAAGGCATATCTTTCAACTCTTCGGGAAGCATCAGACGGTGCAGATAGCCTTCACTGGACTGGATGGAGAGATACTGCTTGAACGGTTGGACGTCATAACCATAGTATCCCAATTCACGGGCAGCTTGTACGAAGAAAGAAGCATTGGGGCTGTCGGCGGTGAAATATCCCGGTTCGCTGATGGCAAGCAGATGAGAGAAAATTTCATCATCAGAGGCTGTAGTAGCGGGTATGGAGCTGATAGGAGTACCCCACTGCCACAAAGCGAAAGAATATTCCAATACCGAGTAATCGTAAATTTCTTCAATCGGTGCACGGAATGAATAATTTTTTTCAGTACAATACTTTTCAAAACGGGGAAGTAAAGTTGCTTTCCGTTTCAATGCTTCCAATTGGAAATCTTCAATTATCTTGCGGTTTTCCGGTGTTGAAACTTTATGCAGGAAAGGCTCATGGCGTCCATCTTCTACTCCATAACAAAGCGGAGCTACGTAAGGAACGGAAATATCTACATCATCCGGATAGAAAGTGCGGTAAAGAAGGGTAGTCTGTCCTCCTTTGCTGATGCCGGTGGCGATCCATTTGCCCGGATAGATGTTTTTGAATGCGGTGGTGATGGCATGTAAGTCGTCTGCAGAGTTCTCGGCTGTCAGATATTGCCAGTCTTTGGGTTCAGGGGTAGACTCAAGGAAGTATCGGTATTCCACGAATATCATATTGGCATTGAGAAGTTTTGAAAGCTCTTCACGATATTGGGAACGGAGTGCGTAAGCGGCGCCATAGCCTTCGGTAACGATCACTGTGGGGCGATCGAAGCCGACATGAGAAACGATAACGCGTTGGCGAAAGCTGCCTTTCTCCGGATGGCGGTGATCCAGCGGCTGGGTAAAATAGGTTACGTATTTTTCTGAAAACTCAGAAGTTTCCAGTGGGCGGATTTCTTTAATGGCGGAAATCGCGCTGATTTTTTGCTCCAGAACGGTCTGTGCGAAAGAAGAGACTGATGCTGACAGCAAAGCAAACAGCAAGAGTGCTGCATAGCGAATGTGCATGTGCTTCATAATGAATTGTTTTTAATTTATCATCTGGTTTTGTAAATATTGACAAAGGTACGAAAAAGTGATATGCTGGAAAATAAATTACGATGATATTTTAGTTTTCAAAAAAAAGAGAGAGAACTACCTCCCGGCACCTCTCCCCCTGCAAACTTAAAACAACCAACAAAAGAAATAGAATGATTTATAAATCATAATCTCAAAACTTATCTTATAAACAAGAGTTCCCTGTATTTTGGCAGCGTCCACATCTGGTTGTCGACAATCAGTTCCAGCTTGTCGATATGATAACGGATCTCCTCCATTGCCGGTACGATGGTGTCGTGGTAGGCAATGGCTTTCTCGCGTTCACTTTCGATCTTGTTGGCCACTTTGCGGGCTTCGATCATGGCATCTACATGCTCTTTGATGAAGGCGGTGCGGTCGGCAATCTCTTCGATGAGTTCCAGGTTCTTGGCAGACAGTTTTGCAGCTTTGTCGCCGGGGAACAAGTCCTTCATCTTGTAAACGTTATCAATGAGATCCGTTTGATACTGCGTGGCTACCGGGATGATATGGTTCATGGCCAAATCACCTAATACACGAGCTTCAATTTGGATTTTCTTAGTGTAAGTTTCCCATTTCACTTCGTTGCGGGCTTCCAGTTCTTTCTGAGTCAGTACACCGGTATTTTCGAACATGCGGATACTTTCTGGCTTCAGATAGCTGTCGAAGATGAGAGGCACACTGGTTTCGCAATCTAGACCGCGTTTCTGGGCCTCTTCTTTCCATTCATCGCTGTAGCCGTTGCCATCAAAATGGATGGGCTTACAAATCTTGATGTATTTGCGGATAACCTCAAGGATAGCCGAAATCTTCGGTTCACCCCTTTCGATGAGCTCGTCTACATCTTTTTTGAATTCTACTAGTTGCTCGGCTACGGCGGCGTTCAGGGCAATCATGGCGCAGGCACAGTTTGCTTCCGAACCTACGGCGCGGAACTCAAAACGGTTTCCGGTGAAGGCGAACGGACTGGTGCGGTTACGGTCGGTATTGTCAATCAACAATTCCGGAATCTGCGGAATATCCAGTTTCATGCCTTGCTTGCCGCTAAGGCTTACGAGATCATCCTTTGTACTCTCTTCAATGTGTTCCAATACCTGTGACAACTGTTTGCCTAGGAAGCTGGAAATGATTGCGGGAGGCGCTTCGTTGGCACCCAGACGGTGTGCGTTGGTGGCGCTGGAAATAGCGGCCTTCAACAATCCATTGTGCTTGTAGACTGCCATCAGGGTGTTCACTACGAAAGTGATGAAACGCAGGTTCTCTTCGGGTAGTTTACCCGGTCCCATCAGTCCGATGCCTGTATCCGTACCCAACGACCAGTTGTTGTGCTTACCACTACCGTTGACACCCTTGAAAGGCTTTTCGTGCAGCAGTACTCGGAAGCCGTGGTTACGGGCTACTTTACGCATCAGTGCCATGATGAGCATGTTATGGTCTACAGCCAGGTTACATTCTTCGAAGATGGGAGCCAGTTCGAACTGGTTAGGGGCTACCTCATTATGACGCGTTTTGACGGGGATACCGAGCTTCAATGCTTCAATTTCCAATTCCTTCATGAAAGCTGCCACGCGGGTAGGGATGGCACCGAAATAATGGTCTTCCAACTGTTGATTCTTGGCACTGTCGTGTCCCATCAGCGTGCGGCCTGTCATCAGCAGGTCAGGACGGGCGGCATACAGACCTTCGTCGATCAGGAAATATTCCTGTTCCCAACCCAGGTAGGCAACTACCTTCTTCACTTCCGGATTGAAGTAACGGCATACGTCTACGGCAGCTTTGTCTACGGCACGCAGGGCTTTCAACAACGGAGCTTTGTAGTCCAGTGACTCACCGGTGTATGCAATGAAAATGGTCGGGATGCAGAGCGTATCATCGACGATGAAAGCCGGGGAAGAGGGATCCCATGCACTGTAACCGCGTGCCTCGAACGTATTGCGGATGCCACCGTTAGGGAAGCTGGATGCATCCGGTTCCTGCTGAACGAGCAGTTTGCCTGTGAATTCTTCCATTACACCGCCTTTGCCGTCATGCTCGATGAAAGCGTCATGCTTCTCGGCTGTACCTTCAGTCAACGGGTGGAACCAGTGGGTATAGTGGGTAACACCCATTTCGAGTGCCCATTTCTTCATACCGGCTGCCACTTCATCAGCAATGCTGCGATCCAGCGGAGCACCATTGTCGATCACGTCAATCAGTTTGGCATATACCTTACTCGGCAGATACCTGAACATCTTTTCCTTGTTGAACACATACTTGGCATAATATTCCGACGGACGTTCCGCAGGGGCTGCCACTGCAACGGGTTTCTTTTTAAACGCCGTTTCTACTACTCTGAATCTCAATTTAGACATACCTTGTAATTGTTGGTTTATAAAAACTATTTGTTAGAGTAAAAAAACTTTTTTCTTATCCGTTATAAGCTGATTCACCATGCTCGTAGATGTCGAGCCCTTCTTCTTCAACACGTTTGGAAACGCGGAGACCGTGTATCTTATCAAGTCCTTTGAAGATGAGGAATCCCATGCCGGCTGCCCATACACCTACTACGAGGGCGCCGAATACTTGTGCTCCGAGGAATCCCCAGCCTGCACCGTAAAAGAGTCCTTCGCTGGTAGACAAGAAACCAGTGAGAATGGTACCTGTGAAACCGCAGACCCCGTGTACGGAACTTGCGCCAACGGGATCGTCAATCTTCAGCACTTTATCGATGAACTCTACCGAGAATATCATCAGGATACCACAGATTGTACCGATGATGACAGCACCCAGCGGAGAAACCACATCACAGCCCGCCGTGATACCTACCAAACCTGCCAGGACGCCATTCAGAGTCAGGGATAAAGATGGTTTGCTGAATTTTAACCAACTGACCGCCAGTGCGAAGAAGCCTCCGGCACAAGCTGCAAGATTCGTGGTGAGGAAGACGTGTGAGATAGCCATTGCATCGTCCGTAGAGGCTGCTGCCAACTGTGAACCGGGGTTAAATCCGAACCAGCCGAACCATAAAATGAATACACCCAGTGCCGCTATGGTGAGGTTGTGTCCCGGAATAGCTCTGGACTTACCATCTTTACCGTATTTACCGATGCGCGGGCCAAGGATGGCTGCGCCTACCAGCGCAATCCAGCCACCGACAGAGTGAACAATGGTGGAACCTGCGAAGTCGTGAAACGTGGTTCCGAACAGATTCATCATGAACGAACCTTCTTCGCCGTTCATCAACCAGCCGCCGCCCCAGGTCCAGTGACCGGAAATCGGATAGATCAGTACGCTGATGAAGATGGTGTAAATCAAATACATGGAGAATTTGGTACGTTCGGCCATGGCTCCTGATACGATAGTAGCTGCTGTGGCACAGAATACAGTTTGGAATACCAGAAAGCCTTCTGTTGGTAATCCTCCTCCATCATAGAACGAGAGGTTGAAGAAGTGGGGCATTCCCACGAAACCACCTACGCCGAACATCAGTCCGAAACCGATGAACCAATAGAGTAGGGAACCGAACATGAAGTCTACGAAGTTCTTCATCAGGATGTTGGCAGTGTTCTTAACCCGGGTGAAACCGGCTTCTACCAGTGCAAAGCCCGGTTGCATGAAAAATACCAGCATAGCGGCGAGTAACATCCATACAGTGTTGAGTCCGTTTACTAATTCTCCTACAGTGTCAGGGGCTGATGATTCTACAGTAGTCTCTTCTAATGTAGCTATAACAGCGGTTGTTGTAGCTGATATACTATCCGTTGTTGCGGAAGTTTGTGCAAAAGTTTCTGTTGTTGTGCAGAGCGCCATAAGGACAGCAAGAGCTATCCACAGCCTGGCAATGCTGCGTTTACTATATTTATCCATAAAATCTTTTTGCTTTTAGTTGTACTTGTATTCTTAGTTTTGTTAAGTAGCTCTTACAGCTCTCTGGAAGATGCTCTTAACAGTTGCGGTTTGGTGCTGCCTGGACTATCTCTCCTGTTCGGCATTGTAGAGGGCGATGTCGCCACGTTCGGCGGTACGGATGCGGATAGCGTCTTCTATGGGGATGATGAAGATACGTCCGTCGCCGATTTCTCCGGTTTGTGCGGACTTGATGATGGCCTGCACGGTCTTTTCGGCATTCTTGTCGCGTACCACGATAGAGATCAGGATACGCTCGATGGAACTGGTGTCGTACATTACACCGCGGTAGATGCGTGCCTGACGGGATTTTCCTATCCCCCGGACGTCGTAGTAGGAGAACCATTCGATGTCCGCTTCGAGCAATGCGTCCTTTACATCCTCGAATTTTGTCTTGCGGATAATTGCTTCAATCTTTTTCATACCTTAATTAATTTACGATTTAACTTTTTCAGTTTACGAGTTGACAAGTGTCTTTCGGTGTGCCCGTTTTTTATCCTTGTCTCCTCGTTCCCTATTCTTAATCCTCTCTCAAAAACTGACTCCGAATACGAAGTATGCACCCTGCGTGTGTGGATTGAACGTCACTTGTGCAAAGGTGGGCAGCGAAAAAGAATTTGTGAATTTGATTTCTTTTTCTGCTTTCAGTGTGAGGTTGGTTACGTTAAACTTGTTGGCATACGCACCTTCCCATGGGGTAAGACCGACTTCTGCCGACCAGTCCAGGCCACCGAGTTTAAAAGGTGCGCTGATGCCTACATACGTGGAATAAGCTCTGTCACCGTTCTCCTTCGTATAATCATCTCCGGCAAAGTAAGTGTTCCAACTCAGTGCCAGCGGACCAAAATCATATCCCAGAGTGGCTTCGAAGATGTGTATCGTGCTATGTGCGCCATACTTGAAGTAATCTCCCGTATATCCGCCATCCTCTTTGTGATAGGAGAACCAGTAATCTGTAACGGATACGTTGAAACCGCCTGTATTGTAACCCAGTGTGAGGTCAATTTCCCTAGCATCTTCCTTGTCGATGCCTACCGAACCCCAGGCAGCCAGTGATAAACCTTTGTAGCTGACTCCCATGCTGGGCTGAATACTTACACCACCGCAGTCTGTTCCACGCCAGATGTAGTTGCTTACAAAATCTGCACCGACTGAGGCTTCCACTTTATCCTGTGCCTTTGCCGTGAAAGGCATTGTTGCTGATAATAGCGCGATGGCTATCATTCGGAATTTTACGCTTTTCATTTTCATACCTATTTTACCTTTTAAGTTTAGACAAATTGCGGATGATCAGTCCGGTGAAACTATAGTTTTATTTTAGTTGTTATCTTTTTCATTTTCATGCCAGCCATTTTCTGATTCGCCTCATGGCTTCCACACAATCCTCGTGATTCCCGAAAGCGGTCAGGCGGATGTAGCCTTCTCCGCTGGGGCCGAAACCTACACCGGGTGTTCCTACTACATTGGCTTCGTATAACATCTGTTCGAAGAAACGCCAGGAACCGATGCCATTCGGTGCTTTCAGCCAGATGTAGGGAGCATTCACGCCGCCGTACACTTTCAGTCCGGCTGCTTCCAGACCCTCTTTCATGGTTCGTGCGTTGTTCATATAGTAGTCGATGTTTTCCTTTATCTGCTGCTTGCCTGCCGGGGTGTAGATGGCTTCGGCAGCCCGTTGGGTGATGTAACTGGTACCATTAAATTTGGTACATTGACGGCGGTTCCAGAGACGGTTCAGTGGAATGCGTTCACCGGTCAGGGTGGCGGCTGTCAGCTCTTTCGGAACTACGGTGTATCCGCAACGGACTCCGGTGAATCCGGCTGTCTTCGAGAAGCTGCGGAACTCTATGGCACATTTCTTGGCACCTTTTATTTCGTAAATGGAGTGGGGAACGTCTTCTTCCTGTATAAATGCCTCATAAGCGGCATCGAACAGAATCAGAGTGTCGTTGGCGAGTGCGTAGTCCACCCATTTTTTCAGTTGCGACTTGGTCAGCGTTGTTCCCGTCGGATTGTTCGGGTAGCAGAGGTAGACGATGTCAATCCGCTTGTCCGGTATCTCGGGAACAAAGTTGTTTTCGGCGGTACAGGGCATGTAGGTCACGTTGCTCCATTTGCCGTCTTCTTCCAATACTCCGGCACGGCCACACATTACGTTGCTGTCTATATATACCGGGTAGATGGGGTCTGTCACTCCCACGCTGTTGTCGTGGCGGAGGATATCGCCTATGTTGCCCGTATCGCTTTTGGCTCCATCGTTTACGAATACTTCCGTAGGGCTAAAATGAATGCCTCTCGGAGCATAATCATGTTTGATGATCGCTTCAATCAAAAAGTCATATCCCTGCTCGGGACCGTATCCGTGGAAGGTACTGGCATTTGTCATCTCATCCACTGCCCTGTGCATCGCCTCGATGCAAGCCGGTGGCAGTGGCCGGGTAACGTCTCCGATACCCAGGCGGATGACCTCTTGTTTAGGGTGCGTTATCCTGAAAGTATTCACCTTTTTAGCTATGTCTGAAAATAAGTAACTTCCCGGTAGTTTCAAAAAATGTTCGTTTACTAATGCCATACTTTCTTGTTGTTTTAAGTGCGTTATTTAATTATGAATTATAAATTATGAGTTATGAATGGGCTGCGCTGTTGGGGGGCTATTCATAATTCATCATTTATAATTACTTCCCCGTCGAATACCCGGACTGCTCTTCCCGTCATCCATACATGATCCGTTTTTTCGTCCCATTCGATGGTAAGTGAGCCTCCATCCATGATGATGTCTGTTTTTCTTCCGGATTTTCCGGTCAGTGCGGCAGCTACTGCGGTGGCACAGGCTCCGGTTCCGCAAGCTTGGGTGATGCCCGAACCTCTTTCCCAAACTCTCATCCTGATTTTCCCATGCTCCAGCACCTGGGCAAACTCTACATTGATGCGGTCGGGAAACAACGGATGATTTTCCAGTTTCGGACCGATGCTTTCGAGGTTGATATCTTTAATATCTTCTACAAAGATTACCAGGTGAGGATTTCCCATTGATACGGTGGTTCCGGTGAATTTCTGTCCGTTGGCTTCAATGGGTTGTTCTTTCATATCGGCTGGACGTCCCATATCTACGGTTACGGTGTTCACTTTTCCGTCTTCTACATGGAGCTTCAGTATTTTGATGCCCGACAGGGTGTCGAGAGTAACGGCTGTTTGGGAAGTCAGGCCATATTCATATAAGTATTTGCCGATGCAACGACTGGCGTTGCCGCACATTTTGGCTTCGGAACCATCCGCATTGAAGATGCGCATACTGAAATCTGCCTTGTCCGAACGACCGATGAGTACCAGGCCGTCGCTTCCAATTCCTGTATGCGGGGCGCTCCATTCAACCGAAAGTTTTTCAGGGCTTTCGATGGGATATTTCAGGGTGTTTACATAAATGTAATCGTTGCCTGCTCCGTGCATCTTAGTGAATTTTATAACTCTTGTCATTTTGCACTCTGTTGGTGGATTAATCTTTCTTTTTGTTTTATCACGATGCAAAGGTACGACGTTTTGCTAAATTATTTGCAGAATACATATCTTATTTCTATTATATTTATTCATTCTTTTAATCGCTGCAAATATACGGTATTCAAGTTTCAAATTAAAAGTTTGCGGGTGCATATTTGTATAAATTGTTATTTATGGAATTATTTCCGCATATTCATTCTATGTAGGTAGTGGCGTAAATACGTGTTTTAAGTGGAAAAATGGAGTTTATGGGGTGAAAATAAAGATTTGTATATGACAGAATGAAATTGTTTTCTTCTTTTTGCTGACTAAATGATCTTTTGTATAATGCCGCACCTCAACAAGTCAAATGCCACACTTTAGCTTCTGCGATGCCATTCATTTGAGCCATCGAAGTGTGGCGTTTGAATTGTCGAGGTGTGGCATTAGGGAAGTTAAAGTGTGGCATTGGTACAGCTTGTAACTATTTCAATATCTCCTGCAATAATACTGGTTCGTTGGTGGTGATGAAATCCACCCCCTGGCTGATGAGCCATTCCATATCTTTGGCATCATTTACTGTCCAAGCATTAACCTTCATGCCAAGGTTGTGACATTCTTTGATCCACTCGGGATGTTTTTTGAAGACAGAGAAGTGGTAATCAGGACCGGCACAACCCATGTCTTTCAGTTCTTGCGGATTGAGGTCACCTTCCAGATAATATACGGGAGTACCTTTAGGAGCCAGGCGAATGAATTCTTTGGTCGCATGGCGTGAGAAAGTGATGTATTCGGTACGTTCTTCCAGTCCCATCTTCTTAATCATTTTCACAATTTGCTCTACGGCGAGCGTTTCCCGTTCGGGAGTCTTGTGCGCTTTGAGTTCCAGGATAAGGCGGGTTTTCAATCCTTTGGCCTTATCGAGATATTGCTGAAGGGTAGGGAGATTCTCACCGTTGTCGAGGGTGATAGAGGTACATTCTTTCTCGGTGGATGTTTCCATGCGGACACCTTTGAATACACCATCGTGGTCTACGATAAGCTTGTTGTCGGCAGTGAGCCAGACATCGAACTCGGAGCCGTAGCAATGAATGGAGTCAGCTTTCACCAGGGCGGCAATACTATTCTGGGCAGAACCGTCGGTCTTCCAGAAACCACGGTGGGCAATGACTTGGGTGTTTTGGGCTTGCAGGATGCCGCATACGGCAAGAGACATAGCGGAGGCAAATAAAAGTTTTTTCAGTTTCATAGTTTCTTATTTATAATTCTGCCGCAAGGTACAAAATATGTCTGAAAAGTGATGTTTCATTTATGTTATTAATGCGAATCAGGAGATAAAGGTGTTATTTCCTTTACCTCCTATTACCTGCGTATACGGCGTCTGCGCCTGTGGTGACGTTTCTTCTGCTTATAAATGCTGATCCGTTTCCAGACAATCCACACAAACAGTATTCCGAAGACTGCAAAGATGAGAAGCACGATACCTGTATTCAGGTTATCGCCTTTCACGCGGCTCCACATTTCGAGAACAAGCTCTGTGCTGTCACCGAAATCACGGATCATGGCGCAACGCTCCACGACTTTACGGTCAGGGTATTGTATCGGGTTGATCTGAACGCTGTCTGCACCGGGACCGAAGAAATAACTGAGGTCGGAGAATTGTTCAAGAGTAGTGTCGATCTTTGCCTCCATAATCTCGGGCGTTGCTACGGCACTGACATAGCCGATGGCATCCATATTGCGCAGAGCAATATCCGGCTGGCAAAGATAATTGATGAAGTAGCTGGCGGCTTTTACGTTGCGGGCATACTTGGGGATGGCCCAGCCATCGTACCAGATGTTGCTGCCTTCACGGGGAACTACATAGTCCAGGTCCACGCCTACAGCTTCCGCTTCTTCAATGGCCCAGACGGCGTCGCCACTCCAGGTAAGGTTGAGCCATGCTTTGTTTTTGGTCATCATTTCTTTGCCGAAGTCGGCTTCCCACCCGGCAATATTGGGTTTCAGATCTTTCAGGTATTGCTCTGCAAGGGCAATGGCTTCAGGGGAATTGTCGTTCATCAGTTGCTCTACGGTGATGGTGCTGTCGGCAAGTTGCCGGGCATGGGCATAGATGATGGCAGTGCCGTAGGCATCGCGGTAACTGTCTTTCATCAGAATCTTACCACGGTTGACGGCATCCCAAAGGCATCCCCAGGAGCTGACTTCTTCAAGGGTCTTGAACTTCTTGTTATAGAGTATTCCGGCGGTACCCCACATGTAGGGAACGACGTAATCATTGGTGTGGCGACCGGGCTGGCTGATCTTCTCCAACTCTTTCTGAATATACGGGGAGATGTTGGGGATATAATCCGGAGTCTTCCCAAAATTGCGGTTGATAGGGAGGAGGAGATCTTTCTTCAACATTCGTTCGATGATGTATTCCGATGGGCATACAAGGTCGAAATCTTCCTGCCCGCGCTCAATTTTGGTGAGCATGATTTCGTTGATATCGAATACCTGGTAGATGATGCGGATATCTTCGCCCGTCTGCTCTTTGTACCAGGCAGGAAATTGGGCGAGGACTTCTTCGTCGATGTAATCTGCCCAGTTGTATACTTTCAGTACACGGCTGCGCTTCTCACTGGCACCGGTACAGGAGGCAAGGAGAAGGATGCAGAGAAGGAGGGGTATGTATTTCTTCATTGTTGATGGAATTAAGTTGTGATAAAGTGGTAGAGTGATAAGGTGATAGGGTGGCTGCGCTATATAATGGAGTGACATCCCATTATCACTTTATCACTCTACCACCTTACCACACTATATATCATTCTTTCTTATTTCTTTCTGCTCTCTTATTAATCACAATCAGCAATACTAGCACCGTTACAAAAATGATTGTTGACAGTGGGCGCAGTTCAGGAGTCAATCCACCCTTACGTGCGTCCGCATAGATGTATGTCGACAACGTTTCCAATCCTTCATTTCCGATAGTGAAGATCGTTACTGCGAAGTCATCGATAGAAAGCGTGAAAGCGAGGATGAAACCGCTGATCATTCCCGGCAGAATTTCCGGGAAGATGACTTTGCGAAGCGCCTGGAAAGGAGTAGCTCCGAGGTCGAGGGCTGCTTCGTATACATTCTGATTCATTTTCTTCAGGCGGGGCATCACACTAAGCACCACATAAGGGGTACAAAAAGTGATGTGTGCCAATACCACCGTAGTAAATCCCTGCGAAATGCCAAAGCTGACAAACAGCAGGAACAGGGATACACCCGTAATGATATCCGCATTCATCATCGGAATAGCATTGGTGAAATTCATCACCTGACGTGCCCGGGAGCGCAAGTTAAAGATGCCGATAGCTGCCAGGCTTCCCAGCAGAGTGGATGCTGTGGCGGCAATCGTAGCAATGGCAAATGTGTTCCAGATGGCATTCATCAGTGAGTGGTGCATGCCGCCTGTAAATAGTGAACTGTATAACTTGGTAGAGAATCCTGTCCAGTTACCCAGTACCTTGGCCTCAGTGAAAGAGAAGATCATAATGATCAGGATGGGCGAATAGAGCAGGGCAAGCAGAAACCAAAGATAGCCTTTCGCCAGAATACGTGTCATCATATCACACCTCCGCTTTCATTTTGTGCACTGTCGTCCTCGTTGGTAAAGAGGGCGGTGACGCCAATCAGCAACAGCATGATGAGCGACAAGGCAGCGCCATAGTTCCACATTCCGTTATATATATTTTCTTGTACGGTAGTACCGAACAGTTTGATGTTGTTCATTGTCAGCAACTCGGCAATGGCAAAGGTGGAAACCGTGGGCATGAAAACCATCACCACACCGCTCATGATGCCGGGCATCGAAAGGGGGAGGATCACTTTACCGAATACCTGTACAGGCGTAGCTCCCAGGTCTTGGGCTGCTTCTATCAGACTGCCATCCATCTTCTGCAACGTATTGTAGATAGGGTATATCATGAACGGCAGGAAGTTGTAGACCATACCGAATACCAAAGCTCCTTCGCCCAGCGGCAGGTTGAGGAAATCAAACAATGCCACCGTGGCAAGTGTACGTATCAGGATGTTCACCCACATAGGCAGGATGAACAGTACAACCATGGTCTGGGAAGTGTTGAAGCGCTTCTGACTGAGAATATAAGCAGCCGGATAACCGAGCAGGAGGCATACCAGAGTCGTGATGACAGCTATTCCGATAGAGTAGACGAATGTGTTGATAGATTCGGGATGCATCATGAATTTGCGGAAGTTGGCAAACGTAAATGCGCCTTCAGCATCGGTGAAGGCATAAACCACAATGAGCAACAGAGGCATCACAACGAAGATGATGAGAAACAATGCGTAGGGAACTGTCCAGTTCCGGCGACGCATGAAGAAACGGGATATATTACTGAGCACTTCCTTTCTTATTAGCAGATTCGACAATAGGGATAGAACCGGTGGTCTGTGCCGGCGCAACAATTCGTATATTTTCGGGTGCGATGGTGATGCCGACACGGTCACCGTCGTCCCAGACGTCAGTAGTGTCTACAAAGATATCCTCGTCCCAATCGGTAAACACGGTGAGATGGTAATGGTTTCCTTTATAAAGGATGAATTTCACTTCGCCCGTCAGATGGCCGTCTTCTTCGTTATCTTCGAGGATGACGTTCCGGAAATCTATTTCTACGAGGACGGAGCTGCCCGGTTCGATGTCCTGCACTTCGGCACACTCAAAGGTGTAACCGAGGAATTCGACATGTGTGGCGTCTATGAGCTTGCCTTCGAAGGTGTTGCAGGTGCGTTCTTTTTTCATTACGTGAATGTCGAAAGGTTTCACGAGCAGACCGACTTCCCGTCCGGCTTCGAAACTGTGATAGTCCTGCACCATGAATTCGTAGCCCTCGTTAGTCTGTACCATCATTTCGTAATGCACGCCTTTGAAGATGCAGGAGGTGACAGTACCCATCAGTTGGGCAGCGGCAGAAGGCTCGAATATATAGATGTCTTCGGGGCGGATGACTACGTCGACGGGAGTATTTTCGCCAAAGCCCTTGTCGACACATTCAAATTCGTGTCCGGCAAAGGATACGGCTTTGTCCTGAAGCATGAGCCCGTTCAGGATGTTACTTTCTCCGATGAAATCGGCAACGAAAGAGTTGATGGGTTCGTTGTAGATGTCTGTTGGCGTACCTATCTGCTGGATACGGCCTTCGCTCATCACGACGATGGTGTCGCTCAGAGTAAGGGCTTCTTCCTGGTCGTGGGTAACGTAGACGAAGGTGATTCCAAGTTTCTGGTGCATCTCTTTCAACTCCATTTGCATATCTTTACGCATTTTGAGGTCGAGAGCGGCAAGGGGCTCGTCCAGTAACAGCACTTCGGGTTCGTTGACGATGGCACGGGCGATGGCAACACGTTGTTGCTGTCCGCCGGAGAGGGAATCGACGTCACGGTCTTCGTAGTCCGTCATACCTACCATGCGGAGGGCTTGTTTCACTTTCTTGCCAATGGTGGCTTCGGGCATCTTTTTGAGCTTCAGTCCGAAAGCGATGTTGTTGTACACGTTGAGGTGGGGGAAAAGGGCATACTTCTGAAAGACGGTATTCACCGGACGTTGGTGTGGCGGTGTTTGCGTGATGTCTTTTCCGGCGATGGTGATGATACCTTCCGAGGCGGTCTGGAAACCGGCTATCAGGCGCAACAAAGTAGTCTTGCCGCAGCCGGAAGGGCCCAATATCGTTACAAATTCGCCCTTACGGACAGAGAGGTTTACATCATTCAGTACGGCTTTGTCTCCGAAGTATTTCGATACGTGCTCTACGCCGATGATGCAGTCAGACTTTTGCATAAGCGTTATTAAGTGTTTAACCTAAAACTAATAGAACGAATTCTGCCTTTCTAAAAAAGCGGGGACAAAGGTAGGGAATAAATTGGGAAAATGAAAGTTCTACATTCGATTTGCATTATCTTTGCCTCAAAAGCGAAGATAAGCGCATCTCGGCATAAAAAATGAATGAGTTCATTTTATTCTGCTCTCGGTTTGCATTATCTTTGTAGCATTAATGAATATTATATAGTAGAAGGAGGCAAGGACATGGGTGACAGAATATATCCCATCGGGATACAGAACTTCGAGAAGATTCGTAAAGAAGGATATGTATATGTGGATAAAACCGCATTGATGTATAAGTTAGTGAAGAGTGGGAGTTACTATTTCCTTTCCCGCCCCCGTCGTTTCGGGAAGAGTTTGCTGATTTCCACGCTCGAAGCCTATTTTGAAGCGAAACGGGACTTATTTGAAGGCTTGGCGGTGGACGCTTTGGAAAAAGACTGGGTGAAGCGTCCTGTGTTGCATCTGGACTTGAATATCGGGAAATATGATACGCCGGATAGTCTGGACAAGATACTGAATGAAACTCTTGACTACTGGGAGTCACTTTACGGAACGCGTTCTGCCGAAACGACTCTTGCCTTGCGCTTTGCAGGAGTTGTGGGACGGGCCTATGAGCAAAGTGGTGAGCGTGTAGCCATTCTCATCGACGAATATGACAAACCCTTGCTCCAAGCTATCGGCAACGAGGAACTGCAACGCGAATTCCGCAACACTCTGAAACCTTTCTATGGCGTACTGAAAACCATGGACGGTTGCATCAAGTTTGCCTTGCTGACGGGAGTGACCAAGTTTGGCAAAGTCAGTGTGTTCAGTGACCTGAACAATCTGAATGATATCTCCATGGACGAGCCGTTCATTTCCATCTGTGGAATCACCGAAAAGGAGATACATCTTAATTTTGAAGAAGACCTGCACGAATTGGCAGCCGCGCAGAAAATGACGTATCAGGAAGTATGCAATGAACTGAAGGCCTGCTATGACGGTTACCACTTTACAGAAAACACGGACGGCATCTATAATCCTTTCAGTTTGCTGAATACATTCTTTAAGATGAAATTCGGTAACTATTGGTTTGAGACCGGAACGCCCACTTACCTTGTGGAATTGTTGAAACGCAATCATTACAATTTGGAGCGCATGGCACATGAAGAAACGGATGCTGATGTACTGAATTGTATTTATGGCGACAACGAACCCATACCAGTTATTTTCCAAAGCGGTTATCTCACGATAAAGGGGTATGACAAACGTTTCGGGCTTTACCGTCTTGGTTTTCCAAACCGGGAAGTAGAAGAGGGCTTTATCAGATTTCTGATGCCGTTTTATACCCGTTTTAACCAGTTAGAAGCGCCGTTTGAGATACAAAAATTTGTCCGTGAGATAGAGATGGGCCAACCTAACGCTTTCTTTAAGAGGCTGCAAAGCTTTTTTGCCGACACACCTTATGAATTAGTGAAAGACTTGGAATTACATTATCAAAATGTACTGTTTATCGTCTTCAAACTGGTAGGTTTCTATACACAGGCGGAGTATCACACTTCGGAAGGGCGGGTGGATTTGGTGGTGAAGACTGCCGATTACATTTATGTCATGGAATTCAAGCTGGAAGGTACTGCAGAGGAGGCCTTGCAACAAATAGAAGAAAAACAGTATGCTCTTCCTTTTGAGGCAGATCCGAGGAAATTATTCAAAATAGGTGTGAACTTCAGTAATAAAACAAGGAATATAGAGAAATGGGTTGTTGAGTGACAGAATGCCACACTTCGTAACCGTTGAAGTGTGGCATTACGTTTGTTTAGATGTGGCATTCTACTTGCTGAGGTGTGGCATTACAATTTCATAATGTGTATGCCGCTTCATGCACTCCGGCCACCGCCCGTCCGCTCGGATCATTTTTCCCTTGTAACGTCGCATCCCAGGTGAGTGCTTCAGCAGTGGAACAAGCCACGCTCGGTACACTGGGTACGCTTCGGGCAGCCGACTGACTGGGGAAGTGTTCTTCGAAAATGCTACGATAGTAATATTCCTCCTTATTCTGTGGCGGATTGATGGGAAACCGTTCGGCAGCATGTTCCATCTGATGGTCGGTAACGGCGGCAGAAGTAATGGCCTTCAGTGTATCGATCCAATTGTAACCGACGCCATCGGAGAACTGCTCTTTTTGCCGCCAGGCAACACTCTGAGGCAGCATATCTTGAAAAGCTTCGCGCACAATGCGTTTCTCTATTTCTTTGCCCGGACACATCTTGACGGCAGGGCTGAGGTTCATTGCCACATCCAGGAACTCTTTATCGAGAAAGGGAACACGACCTTCCACACCCCAGGCAGAAAGGCTCTTATTCGCACGCAGACAGTCGTACAGGTGCAATTTGGAGAGCTTACGGATCGTTTCTTCGTGGAAAGCCTGCGGTGTAGGGGCTTTGTGGAAGTAGAGATAACCACCGAAAACCTCGTCAGCACCTTCACCACTAAGCACCATCTTGATGCCCATAGACTTGATGACACGTGCCAACAGGTACATCGGTGTGGAAGCACGAACAGTGGTAACGTCGTATGTTTCGATAAAGTAGATGACATCACGCAAGGCGTCGAGTCCTTCCTGAATGGTATAATTGATTTCATGGTGAACGGTGCCGATGTATTCTGCCACTTCACGGGCTTTGATCAAGTCCGGTGCACCGCGCAGGCCGACGGCGAAGGAGTGGAGTTGAGGCCACCAGGCTTCGCTTTGGTTATCAGTTTCGATGCGCTTGCGAGCATATTTCTTGACAATGGCGGAGATGACGGAAGAGTCGAGGCCACCACTGAGCAGAACACCGTAAGGAACATCGGACATTAACTGGCGCCGGACGGCAGCTTCAAGGGCGAGTTTTACGCTGTTGATTTCTGGTTGGGTAGCCCGGCGGGCGGTGGTGTCATTGGCTTTGACGGCGGCATAATCACTCCAGGGGCGTTGATACCAACGATGCATTTTCCCTTCACGTCCCCAGAAGTAATACCCGGGCAGAAATGGCTCGTAGGTGTCACAGAAACCTTCGAGGGCTTTCAGTTCGCTGCCTACGTAGATATGTCCCTGGTCGTCACGACCGATATAAAGAGGGATTACCCCGATAGGGTCACGGGCAATCAGATAATCGTCTGTTTCCTCATCATAAAGGGCAAAGGCAAAGATACCGTTCAATTCTTCGAGGAAATGAATGCCTTTATCCTTATATAATGCGAGGATGACTTCACAGTCTGATCCTGTACGGAAAGCATACTTGCCGGCGTAGCGGGAACGGATTTCCCGATGATTATAGATCTCACCGTTGACGGCAAGGATTTGCTTGCCATCCGGAGAGTACAATGGTTGTCCGCCACTTTCCGGATCGACGATAGAAAGACGTTCGTGAGCCAGGATGGCACTGCCGCCTACATAAATACCACTCCAGTCCGGTCCGCGATGACGGATTTTCTGCGCCATTCGAAGCGCTTTGTTTCTCAATTCCTGGGATTGAGATTTGATATTGAAGATACCTACGATTCCACACATAATGCTTAGTGATTAGGGGTTAGTTGCTCAAATACTTGTCTATTCTCTCTGCCACTCTCCGTCCGTCCGCCAGTGCATGTACCACAAGGCTGGCACCACGTGCCGCATCACCTGCTACGAACACATTTTCCGGAAATTCCGGTTGTTCCGGTTTCAGGAAGCCCATGGCCAGAAGCACCATATCGGTGTCTATTACTTCCTTCTTTCCGGTAGGCTTCATGGTAGGGCGTCCACCATCCTGAGCCGGAATCCATTCCACTTCTTCCACCTCTACACCGCAGACTTTTCCATTCTTGCCAATAAACTGATTGGATGCCAGCGACCAGCGGCGCGTGCAACCTTCTTCGTGACTTGAAGTCGTCTTCAGTACAATGGGCCATTGCGGCCAAGGAGTAGCGTCATTGTGACCTACGGGAGGCTGTGGCATGATTTCAATCTGTGTTACACTCACGGCTCCCTGGCGGATACTCGTACCGATACAGTCTGATCCTGTATCACCGCCACCGATGACGAGAACCCGTTTGCCCTTGGCATTTACCAGACGTTCTTTGGGGAACGTTTCTCCATCGAGGATATGATTTTGCTGGGACAGCATTTCAAGGGCAAGATAAATACCTTTCAGTTCGCGTCCGGGAATGTTGAGGTCGCGTGCCTGTGGCGTCCCGGTGCAGATGCAGTAGGCATCAAAGCCGGCAGGGAGGTTCTGTACATCTACCGTTACGCCCATTTCGAACTTGATGCCTTCAGCTTCAAGCACTCCCATCCGGCGGTCGATTACTGCCTTATCGAGTTTAAAATTAGGAATACCATAGCGCAGTAATCCGCCGGGCATGGGTTTGCTGTCAAAAAGAGTCACTTCATAGCCTTTAGCATTCAGCCGGCAGGCAGCGGAGAGTCCCGCAGGACCTGCACCGATAATGGCAACCCGCTTTCCATTATGTTGGGGCTGGATGGACACGATGTAACCTTCGCGAAAAGCCGCTTCGGCAATAGCCGCCTCGTTTTCACGAATAGTGACAGGCTCATCGCACGAAAGCTTCAGTACACACGACTTTTCGCAAAGTGCCGGACAAATACGTCCGGTAAATTCGGGGAAGTCGTTTGTGGCGGCGAGCACTTCGTATGCTTCGCGCCATTTACCTTTATAAAGCGCATCCTGAAATTCAGGTTGTTTATTGCCCAATGGGCATGCCCAGTGACAGAAGGGTACACCGCAATCCATGCAACGTGATGCCTGGAGTTTGCGTTCGTGACTGTTTAAAGTTTGCTCCACCTGACTGAAGTCGGTGATGCGTTCGTGGACAGGACGGTATCCCGCTTCCTGTCGTGGTATGTTTAAGAATGCTTTTGGATTTCCCATTATACTATTCTTTAGTTTGACTAAGTAAATGTTTGTAATTAGTTTGTTTGCATAATTAAGTAGGCGACTAAACAGTAATTGTCAACTGTCAATTCTAATAATCTCTCTGCATCTCTGCAATCTTCTGTTGCAGTTTCCGCATTTGCTCCTCTTGCAACACCTTTTTGTACTCGATGGGGACTATCTGGATAAACTCATCCACATATCGGTTCCAGTCATCAAGCATGATGCGTGCCAAGTTGGAGCCTGTATAGAGGTAATGCTGACGAATGAGTTCGTGCAATTCCTTACGATAGGATGCTTCTTCTATGAGGCTTAGTTCCACCATTTCCATATTGCAGAAATAATCGAAGTTTCCATCCTTATTCCACACGTATGCTACACCGCCCGACATGCCGGCTGCGAAGTTACGCCCTGTTGAACCGAGGACTACCACACGACCGCCCGTCATGTACTCGCAACAATGATCGCCTACACCCTCTACAACGGCAATGGCACCGGAATTACGGACAGCGAAACGCTCGCCTACGCGCCCATTGATGTAAACTTCACCACTGGTTGCGCCATAGAGCAAGGTATTTCCTGCAATCGTATTCTTCTCGGCCTGGAAGTTAGAGCGTACCGGAGGCAACACGGCAATCCGTCCGCCCGAAAGGCCTTTGCCGAGGTAATCGTTCGCTTCACCTTCCAGTTTGAAGCTGACACCCGGTACAAGGAAGGCACCGAAACTTTGTCCTGCAGAACCTTTGAATTTTACGTTCAATGTATGTTCCGGCAGTCCCGCTTCACCGTACTTCGCGGCAATGGTGCCCGAAAGCATGGCTCCGCAAGCGCGATCCGTATTGGCAATCGTATATTCCAGTGAGATTTCTTTCTGGTTTTCCAGAGCTTCGGCAGCGGCATGCAGCATTTCAACGTCTTTTACGTGGTCGATGCCGTGTTGCTGGTCGATGGTGTGGCGGATGGCTGCACCATTATCGACGCGTGCCAGTATTTTGTCGAAAGTAATCAGGGATTGCTTAGGGGATTCGTTTTCTGACTTGCGGATAATAAGATCCGTGCGTCCGATGATGTCATCTAGGCGTTCCACGCCGATTTCGGCGAGATACTCCCGCACTTCCTGCGCCAGGAAAGTGAAGAAGTTCACCAGGTATTCGCTACGTCCGTGGAAGCGTCGGCGAAGTTCCTCGTTTTGCGTTGCCACACCCACAGGGCAGGTGTTTTGATGACATTTACGCATCATGACGCAGCCCAGTACAATCAAAGCACTGGTCGCAAAACCGAACTCTTCGGCACCCAGCATCGCCATCAGCACGATGTCGCGACCGGTTTTCAGTTGCCCATCCACTTGCAGCATCACTTGCCCGCGCAGACCGTTCAGTACAAGAGTCTGTTGCGTCTCGCTTAGTCCCAGTTCAGGAGAGATACCGGCATAGCGGATACTGGAGGCAGGAGATGCTCCCGTACCACCTTCCGCACCGGAGATGACGATAAGGTCGGCTTTTGCTTTGGCCACTCCGGCGGCAATGGTTCCTACGCCGCTTTCGGCTACCAGTTTCACACTGATCTTGGCACGAGGATTTACATTCTTCAGGTCGAAGATCAACTGTGCCAGGTCTTCGATGGAATAAATGTCGTGATGGGGCGGGGGAGAAATCAATGAAATGCCGGGAATGGAGTGGCGCGTTTTCGCAATCACCTGGTCTACTTTAAAGCCCGGCAACTGACCGCCTTCACCCGGTTTGGCCCCTTGTGCCACTTTGATTTGTATTTCATCGGCGTTCACCAGATACTCCGTTGTTACGCCGAAACGTCCCGAAGCTACCTGCTTGATGGCACTACGCAGACTGGTTCCGTCTTCGCGGGGCGTGAAGCGTGTGCTGTCTTCGCCTCCCTCACCTGTGTTGCTGCGTCCGTGAATCCGGTTCATGGCAATGGCCATTGCCTCATGCGCTTCTTTGCTGATAGACCCGTAACTCATGGCACCCGTCACAAAGCGGTGCATGATACTTTCTACCGGTTCAACCTTATCTATAGAAATGGGGGCACGGCGGAAATCCAGGAAGTCGCGCAGGAAGATAGGTGCTTCTTTTCCATCTACCAGACTTGTGAACTCTTTGAATTTCTTATAGCTGCCCAGGCGTGTGGCGAGTTGCAAGGTAGAAATGGTTTCCGGATTCCAGGCATGTTTTTCTCCGTCTTTACGGAAAGCATACAAACCGTTGTTGGGGAGTAATCCGTCTACTTGTGCGGCAAAGCCTGCATCGTGGAATGCGATTGCATCGTGTGCCACTTCATCCAGCCGGATACCGCCTATGGTGGATCTCAACCCGCCGAAATAAGCATTGCTGAGCTCTTCACTCAAACCTACGGCTTCGAATATTTTCGCTCCCCGATACGAGCGGATGGTACTGATACCCATCTTACTCATGATCTTGAACAATCCCTTGCAGATGGATTTGATATATTTCTTTTCGGCAGTGGCATAATCCAACTGGATTTCTTTCTTCGCCACCAGCTTATCGATCACGGCAAATGCCATGTAAGGATTCAGGGCGCTGGCGCCAAATCCCAGTAACAGGGCTGCGTGCATCACCTCGCGTATTTCACCGCTTTCCACGACCAATGCCGTCTGTACACGTTTACCCACGGAGATAAGGTAGTGGTGTACTGCGCTTACTGCCAGTAGGGAGGGGATAGCTGCATGAGTGGCATCCACATCACGGTCGCTCAGTACAATGTAGTTCACCCCTTCGCTGACGGACTCTTCCGCTTGCTTGCAAAGTGCTGTGAGTGCTTCCTGCAATCCGGTACGGCCCTTTGCCACTTCAAACAGCAAAGGTAATTTCACCGTTTTGAAACCTTTGTAGCGGATGTTGCAAAGAATATCCAGTTGTGCATTGCTCAGGATGGGATGGTTGAGGCGCACCATCTTGCAATGGCTTTCGCTGGGTGTCAGGATGTTCATGCCCACGGCGCCGATATATTCCGTCAGTGACATTACCAGTTCTTCGCGTATCGGGTCGATAGGCGGATTGGTGACTTGTGCAAACTGTTGGCGGAAGTAGTTGTACAGCAGTTGCGGCTTATCGGAGAGTACGGCAAGCGGCGTATCATTCCCCATTGAGTTGATAGGCTCGGCACCTGTGGTACACATAGGGACGATGAGCCGCTCCACATCTTCCTTGGAATAGCCGAAGGTGCGCAGCATCCTCTCGTAATTCTCTACGCTATGGGGGACTTTGCGCCCGCTTTTCAGCTCATCCAGTTCGATGCGGTTTGTTGCCAGCCAACTGCGGTAAGGCTTGGCTTCGGCCAACTGTTTTTTCAATTCTCCGTCGTAGTAGATTTCGCCTTTTTCGGTATCTACCAGTAGTATCTTACCCGGTTGCAGGCGTCCCTTTTCTTTGATGTCTCCCGGTTCGAAATCCATCACGCCCACTTCGCTGGCAACTACCATCATGTCGTTGTGCGTTATCAGATAGCGTGCAGGACGCAATCCGTTACGGTCGAGCATACCGCCTGCAAAACGTCCGTCGCTGAACAGCAAGGCGGCAGGGCCATCCCAGGGTTCCATCAGGATGGAATGGTATTCATAGAATGCTTTCAGGTCTTCGCTGATGGGGTTCTTTTCATTGAAAGATTCCGGCACCAGCATGGCCATGGCATGCGGCAGGCTGAGGCCTGACATAACGAGGAATTCTAATACATTGTCCAGTGAGGCACTGTCGCTCATCCCCGGCTGAATGATGGGGCGTATCTCCCTGATGTCGCCCAGGACGGGAGAGGAGAGCACACTTTCACGGGCTTCCATCCACCCCCGGTTACCGCGGATGGTGTTGATTTCGCCGTTGTGGGCCAGGAGGCGGAACGGTTGTGCCAGTCCCCAGGTAGGGAAGGTGTTAGTACTGAAGCGGGAGTGTACCAGTGCTATGCCGCTGGTGAAGTAGGGGGTTGTCAGATCGGGGAAGTAGCCTCGCAGTTGCAGTGAAGATAGCATACCTTTATAGATGATGTTCTTCGTGGATAGGGAGACAACGTAGAAATCTTCGCGCGTGGCAATATCCGATTTGCGTACTTTGTTTTCTATTCTTTTTCTTATGAGATAGAGTTTACGGTCGGCTGTCTCGCTTTCCGTAAATCCGGTGATGAAAATCTGTTTGATGTCCGGTTCGTTGGCAAGTGCCGATTCTCCCAGAATTTCGGAACAAGTGGGCACATTGCGCAGGTGCATCAATGTCAATCCTTCTTTTTCAATCTCTTCGATGATGATACTTAAGATGGCACCCTGGTCTTTCTCATCTTTTGGTAGAAAGAGAAGACCTGTACCGTATTTCCCTTTCTCGGGGACAGGAATACCCTGCAAAAGAATAAACTCATGCGGGATTTGTAGCAGGATGCCGGCACCGTCTCCGGTTTTGTTATCCGCACCTTCGGCGCCCCGGTGACGCATGTTCTCCAACACCTTCAATGCGGACTCTACCAGTTCGTGTGACTTGCCTCCGTGGATGTTCACTAACATACCGACACCACAAGCGTCATGCTCGTTCTCTGCATCATACAAGCCCAACTGTCTGGGCTGTCGTTGATAGGGTTGTACTTTTGTTTTGTTGTTAAAAAGTTCTTCTTTTCTCATTTTGGTTTACTTTATTTTGTGGTAATACCTATTTTGCTATCAAAATGTTTAGCAAAGATATATAAATAATTTCAAAATGATATAAGAAATTCGTATTTGTAATTTGTGAAAAAACGTATTCGAGTGAATGTTGTTTTAATATGATACAAAATGATGTGTTTTTATTTTAATATGAAAGATTTTATCTGCATTTGTATTTCATATTAAAATATGTGAATGGCTGGCAGTTTCGTTATATTGTCACATTGCCAACCCATAGTGCTTGGTAACCAGTTTTATTGGAATGCTTGCTAATATGAAGTGTTGTAGCAGCATCTGTTCATATACAATACTCAAGATGATATGTACCGCACATTATATAGAAAGAAAGTGTTATCTTTGCAATGAAGGTATTCAAAAAAAGGAGAAACAATATGAAACAGTTACTGGAACTGACCGACTTGGAAATACGTATGGGCTTTGCTGCGTCATGTGTAGAAGCTGCCGCAAAATGTGTGGGATGCTCCTATAGTGAAATGTATCAGCGTATGAAGCGTGTAGAGTTGATAAACAACTTCATTATTCGCCATTATGAGACTATTCATACCGAAAGTCGGGAGAACATTACCGATAGCGTTTTAGAATGTCTGAATAATTGGGAAGCCTATCAGGGCATTACAGCTCCGAAAGGTACTAATTTATATTTACTGAAACAACAAAAGAAAGGAGACTTTTCATGCTAACAGTCTATCATTGAGCCACATGTGAGGTAAAGCAACCACTTTGCAATGCAGGATGTCCGAATCTTGACTTTGGTCAGGGATTTTATGTAACCGATTTACGTGAACAAGCCGTTAATTGGGCTCAATGCCAAAGTGTAGGTCGTGAGCTGAGACCACAGTTAAATGTCTATAAACTGAATATTGAGCGTGTTCGTTCCAGATGTCGTTGCCTTCATTTTGAAGCCAATCCACCGGAACGGTGTACTACTAAGAATCTGTTTCTAATTGAACAGAGATTACAGCTGCATGTGTAAAATAGGATATTCTTTACCTTCTCCGTCCGTATTTGACCTTTTATATATATTAAAGCCTATATATTTATAAAAACCGACAGCTTGAATATTCTGCTCATTCACATCGACTTTAATTACATGCAAATTATCTATGGCATAAGTAATTAATTTTTTCCCTATTCCTGTGCCTCGATAATTATTGTCAATAAATAACATTTCAAGATTTCCTTCTGCAATTCCCATGAATCCGATTAAGACTCCCTCTTGTTCAAATCCGAATAGAGTGACATACTGAAAATATACTGGAAGTTGTTCCTTATAGTATAGAAAATCTTCCTCTTTAAGAAAATCATGTGTACTCAATACTGCGCTTTCCCAAATTTCCATCAAACGTGGATAATCTGTAACTTCAATTTTTCTAATCATAATTGTAACTGTTATTTAAAGTTGCAAAGTTCGGAACTTATGCATTCAAAACACTGAACCCAAGTTAAAAAATACGTTTACGGATTCTGCTTAGCGCTTGCGGTGTGATACCCAAATAAGAAGCTATATCTTTTAGTGGTATATAATTTAATGTAATGCCATATTCTTCAATCATCTGTTGATAATACTGTTCAGGAGAATATTTAATCAAGTCGATACTTCTTTTCAAGAGTTTATTCAACAATATAGCATTCAAGTCTTCAAATATAGTTTTTACCTTGGGGATAGCGGTATATAGCTCATTTACTTGTTTCTTATCTATTCGGTAAATAATACTATCTACAATCGTTTGCACATTAAATGTAGATCTTGTTTGTAATGTAAAAGATATGTTCGACATTGAAAACGTACCCTCTTTACAAAACCAAAAAGTTTGTTCTTCACCTTTATGATTTAAAAGCCAACAACGTAATATTCCATCAAAAACGAAATAACTATACCTTTCTGTTTCTCCTTCTTTAATCAAAAATGTACCTTTACTAATCAATATTTGTTCAAAATATTGGTCAAATAATTTAGATTCCTCTAAAGTAAAAGTATTGGTGTCAAAATTAAATTCTTTAAGTAGTTTTTCTAAAAGCATAATTTCCGTTCTCCTTATTTAACTTTTTTATATCCAGTGAGATATATTTTCAGTGACAAAGATATGAATTAATACTCACCGAACATATTTTTCATAAGTTTTGATAGTCGTTTTTTATATTGTTGGTTAGGAAAGAACTAAAGTGTCTATGGGTTACTCTGCTTTCGATTCCGTACTATTAACTATTTTTGTCGGATTACAATAAAAATCCTCGATTTTCTTTCGATATTAAACCAAATTTCTACTACTTACTTTGAAATTGTAAAAATGCTCCTTTTGCTTTAATAAGTTTGTTTTCTTTAACTTTTTGACAAGAAAATAACTTTTTTCTATTCTTTTGATAAATAAATAGGCAAAACATTAACTTTATGTTCTCGGGTTTTTATATCTTTGCAGCGCAAAATCAAATATTAATTAGTATGTGTGGAATCGTAGGCTATATTGGTCAAAAGAAAGCCTACCCCATTCTTATCAAAGGATTGAAGCGATTAGAGTATCGCGGATATGATAGTGCAGGGGTAGCATTAATCAGTGATAACCGACAGTTGAACGTTTACAAAACGAAAGGTAAGGTTTCGGAACTGGAAACTTTCGTTACTCAAAAAGATATTTCCGGTAACATCGGAATTGCCCATACCCGTTGGGCTACGCATGGGGAACCTTGCTCCGCTAACGCCCATCCTCATTATTCCTCTTCCGAACATCTCGCTCTCATCCACAATGGCATCATCGAAAACTACGCCGTCCTTAAAGAAAAACTCCAGGCCAAAGGCTATTCATTCAAAAGCAGTACGGACACCGAAGTACTGGTGCAACTGATAGAATTCATCCAGAAATCCAAAAATACAGATCTGCTGACTGCTGTGCAATTAGCGTTGCGTGAAGTAATCGGCGCATACGCCATTGCCGTGCTGGATAAGGACAGTCCGGATGAGATTATAGCAGCCCGCAAGAGTAGCCCGTTGGTGGTAGGTATCGGTGAAGATGAGTTTTTCCTGGCTTCGGATGCTACGCCGATTGTGGAATATACAGATAAAGTCGTATATTTGGAAGATGAAGAGATTGCCGTCATCCGCCGCGGAGAGAAACTGAAGGTGGTGAACCTGAAAAATGTGGAATGTCCGCACGAAGTGAAGACGGTGGCACTGAACCTGGGGCAGTTGGAAAAGGCCGGTTATCCGCACTTCATGCTGAAAGAGATTTTTGAGCAGCCCGATTGTATTCATGACTGTATGCGCGGACGTATCAATGTAGAAAGTACAAATGTGGTGCTTTCCGCAGTGATTGATAACAAAGACCGTCTGCTGGCAGCCAAACGTTTCATCATCGTGGCGTGCGGTACTTCCTGGCATGCGGCGCTTATCGGAAAACATCTGATAGAAAGTCTTTGCCGCATTCCGGTGGAAGTGGAGTATGCTTCAGAATTCCGTTACCGTGATCCGGTGATAGACAGTAAGGATGTGGTGATTGCGATTTCGCAAAGTGGCGAGACGGCGGATACATTGGCAGCTGTAGAACTGGCGCGGAGCCGTGGGGCATTTATCTATGGCATCTGTAATGCGATTGGTTCGTCTATTCCGAGGGCTACGCATACGGGCTCTTATATCCACGTAGGCCCTGAAATCGGAGTGGCTTCCACCAAAGCGTTTACGGGACAGGTGACAGTGCTCACCATGCTGGCGCTGACGCTTGCCAAAGAGAAGAATACGATAGATGAGGGGCAATTCCTTGCCATCGTGCAGGAGCTGAACCGCATTCCTGATAAGATGAAAGAAGTGCTGAAGCTGAACGGCAGCATTGCAGAGCTTTCCAAGATTTTCACGTATGCGCATAACTTTATTTATCTGGGACGCGGATATTCGTATCCCGTAGCCCTGGAAGGTGCGTTGAAGCTGAAAGAAATCTCTTATATCCATGCCGAGGGTTATCCGGCTGCTGAAATGAAGCACGGGCCTATCGCATTGGTAGATGCTGAAATGCCGGTAGTAGTGATTGCTACACAGAACGGGCTTTATGAGAAAGTATTAAGCAACATACAGGAAATCAAGGCGCGTAAGGGCAAAGTGATCGCTCTGGTGACAAAAGGGGATACGGTTATCAGCAAGATTGCCGATACTTGTATCGAGTTGCCGGAAACAATTGAGTGCCTTGACCCGTTGATTACTACGGTACCGTTGCAGCTATTGGCGTACCATATCGCAGTATGCAAGGGGATGGATGTGGATCAGCCGAGGAATCTGGCGAAGAGTGTGACAGTGGAATAAAGAGGGTAATATGAAATAAATAGTAAACGATAAATTGTACTTTGTACATTGTAAATTGTAAATGAACTGATGGAAGAACTGAAGCATGAATGTGGCGTTGCCATGATACGCCTGCTGAAACCTCTGGAATACTATGAACAGAAGTACGGCACATGGATGTACGGTTTGAATAAACTCTATCTTCTGATGGAGAAGCAGCACAACCGTGGACAAGAGGGCGCCGGTATGGCTTGTGTAAAGCTGGAAGCAAATCCCGGTGAAGAGTATATGTTCCGTGAGCGTGCACTCGGTTCGGGTGCCATTACCGAGATATTCGGTACGGTGCAGAGCAACTTTAAGGATCTGACAAAAGAGCAGCTTCATGATGCGGATTACGCTAAGAAATACCTCCCTTTTGCGGGTGAGGCTTACATGGGGCACTTGCGTTATTCCACTACCGGAAAGAGCGGCATTTCCTATGTGCACCCTTTCCTGAGGCGTAACAACTGGCGGGCTAAGAACCTCGCTCTCTGCGGCAATTTCAACATGACGAATGTGGATGAGATTTTTGCACGTATCACGGCTATCGGCCAGCATCCGCGGAAGTATGCCGATACATACATCATGCTGGAACAAGTGGGGCACCGTCTCGATCGTGAAGTGGAGCGCCTCTTCAATCTTGCCGAAGCGGAAGGATTGACAGGCATGGGCGTGACTCACTATATAGAAGATCATATGGACCTGGCAAACGTGCTGCGTACTTCGAGCAAGGAGTGGGACGGAGGCTATGTGATATGCGGACTGACGGGAAGCGGTGAATCGTTTGCCGTGCGCGACCCGTGGGGAATCCGTCCCGCATTCTGGTATCAGGATGATGAAGTGGCAGTGCTTGCCAGCGAGCGTCCTGTGATACAGACCGCTTTCAATGTACCGGCAGGCAGTATTAAGGAATTGATGCCCGGACAAGCCTTGCTGATTAACAAGGCGGGCAAGCTGCGCACCACCCAAATCAATAAAGTGCGCGAGGTGAAACCCTGTTCTTTCGAACGTATTTATTTCTCACGCGGCAGTGATGTGGATATTTACAGAGAACGTAAACTATTGGGTGAGAAACTGATACCTAATATCTTGAAAGCCATTAATAAAGACCTTGACCATACTGTGTTTTCCTTCATTCCGAATACAGCGGAAGTTGCTTTCTACGGCATGTTGCAGGGGCTGGATGATTATCTGAATGAAGAGAAAGTGCAACAGATTGCTTCCTTGGAACATAGTCCCAATCTGGAGGAGCTGGAACAAATACTTTCCCGCCGTATCCGTAGCGAAAAGGTAGCCATCAAGGACATTAAACTGCGTACGTTTATTGCAGAAGGAAACAGTCGCAATGACTTGGCTGCGCACGTGTATGATATCACCTATGGCAGTCTGGTGCCGGGTGTGGACAATCTTGTCATTATCGATGACTCCATTGTACGCGGAACCACTCTGAAACAGAGTATCATCGGTATTCTCGACCGCCTGGGTCCCAAGAAGATTGTGATTGTTTCTTCGTCCCCGCAGGTGCGTTATCCCGATTATTACGGCATCGACATGGCAAAGATGAGTGAATTCATCGCTTTCAAAGCTGCCATCGAATTACTGAAAGACCGGGATATGAAAGATGTGATTGCCGCTGCCTACCGCAAATCGAAAGACCAGGTAGGGTTGCCGAAGGAGCAAATGGTGAACTATGTGAAGGATATCTATGCACTTTTCACTGACGAGGAAATCTCCGCCAAGATGGTGGAACTGCTGACACCTGCCGGAACAAAGGCGAAGGTGGAAATCGTATACCAACCGTTGGAGGGGCTGCATGAGGCTTGTCCCAATCATCGGGGAGACTGGTATTTCAGCGGTGATTATCCTACACCAGGTGGGGTGAAGATGCTGAATAATGCCTTTATTGACTATATAGAACAAGTATATCAATTTTAACGAAATAGTGTTTAGTGATAAGTGATTAACGTTAATCACTTATCACTAAACACTAATCACTAACTAACATGAGAAATGTAACTCTTATCCTCGACGACGGGAGCCGCTTCCACGGCAAGTCGTTTGGCTACGAAAAGCCGGTAGCGGGAGAGGTGGTTTTCAACACAGCTATGACGGGGTATCCCGAGAGCTTGACTGACCCCTCGTATGCCGGACAGTTGATGACGCTCACTTATCCGTTGGTGGGCAATTATGGTGTGCCGCCTTTCACTATCGAACCGAATGGACTGGCTACCTTTATGGAAAGCGAACGTATCCATGCGGAAGCCATCATTGTAAGTGATTATAGTGAGGACTTTAGCCATTGGAACGCTGTGGAAAGCTTGGCTGATTGGCTGAAGCGCGAACAGGTGCCGGGCATCACAGGTATCGATACGCGTGAGCTGACAAAGGTGCTCCGCGAACATGGCGTGATGATGGGGAAGATTGTTTTTGATGATGAACCGGAGAATGTGCCCGATGCCGTGTATGCGGGAGTGAACTATGTGGATAAGGTGAGTTGCAAGGAGATAATCCGGTACAACGAAGGTGCGGGTAAGAAGAAAGTAGTCCTGGTGGATTGTGGAGTGAAGAGCAATATTCTTCGCTGTCTGCTGAAGCGTGATGTAGAAGTCATCCGTGTGCCTTGGGACTATGATTATAATGAACTGGAGTTCGACGGACTTTTCATCAGTAACGGCCCGGGTGATCCGGATACCTGTGATGCTGCGGTGCAGAATATTCGCCGGGCAATGAAGAATGAAAAACTACCTATCTTCGGTATCTGCATGGGAAATCAGTTGCTGAGTAAGGCAGGAGGAGCAAAGATATACAAGCTGAAATATGGTCATCGCAGTCACAATCAGCCGGTGCGTATGGTGGGTACGGAACGTTGCTTCATCACTTCGCAGAATCATGGTTATGCAGTGGACAACACTACGCTGACGGAAGATTGGGAACCGCTGTTCATCAATATGAACGACGGGTCTAATGAGGGCATAAAGCATAAACGGAATCCCTGGTTCTCTGCACAATTCCATCCAGAAGCTGCCAGCGGACCGACGGATACGGAGTTTTTGTTTGATGAGTTCGTGAAGCTGCTGTAAAATAGTATCTCAATTCCCCTCCTCCGTCTGAGGAGGGGAATTGAGATAGATTTTAGAAATATAATGAATAAATAGAAATGAAAGAAAACAATATAAAGAAAGTCCTGCTACTCGGTTCCGGTGCACTGAAAATCGGCGAGGCAGGTGAGTTCGACTACTCCGGCAGCCAGGCACTCAAAGCCTTGAAAGAAGAAGGTATCTACACCGTTCTTATCAACCCGAACATTGCTACTGTGCAGACTTCGGAAGGCGTTGCCGACCAGATTTACTTCCTGCCTGTCACTCCTTATTTTGTAGAGAAAGTCATCGAAAAAGAACGTCCGGATGGCGTTATGCTTGCCTTTGGTGGACAAACGGCACTGAACTGCGGTGTTGCCCTTTACAAAGACGGAGTTTTTGAGAAATATGGTGTAAAAGTTCTCGGTACTCCCGTACAAGCCATTATCGATACGGAAGACCGTGAGATTTTCGTGCATAAGCTGAATGAAATCAATGTAAAGACTATTAAAAGCGAAGCCGTAGAAAATGCCATTGATGCCCGTCGTGCTGCTGCCGAATTGGGTTATCCGGTGATTGTCCGCGCTGCATACGCGCTTGGTGGACTGGGTTCCGGCTTCTGTGACAATGAAGAAGAATTGGATGTGTTGGTTGAGAAAGCTTTCTCTTTCTCCCCGCAGGTGCTTGTGGAAAAATCCTTGCGTGGATGGAAAGAAGTGGAGTATGAGGTGGTGCGCGACCGCTTTGACAACTGTATCACCGTTTGTAACATGGAGAACTTCGATCCGCTGGGCATCCATACGGGAGAGTCCATCGTTATTGCTCCGTCTCAGACGCTCAGTAACTCCGATTATCATAAGTTGCGCGAACTTGCTATCCGTATCATTCGTCATATCGGTATTGTAGGAGAATGTAATGTGCAGTATGCATACGATCCTGAAAGTGAGGATTATAGAGTGATTGAAGTAAATGCCCGCTTGAGCCGTTCTTCTGCTCTGGCCTCTAAAGCTACGGGTTATCCGCTTGCTTTCGTTGCTGCAAAACTCGGTCTTGGCTACGGATTGTTCGACCTTAAGAATTCTGTAACGAAAACCACAAGTGCTTTCTTTGAACCTGCATTGGACTATGTGGTCTGCAAAATTCCCCGTTGGGACTTAGGTAAGTTTCATGGTGTAGACAAGGAACTGGGTTCCAGCATGAAGTCGGTAGGCGAAGTGATGGCTATCGGCCGTACTTTTGAAGAAGCCATTCAGAAAGGTCTGCGTATGATAGGACAGGGGATGCATGGTTTCGTGGAAAATAAGGAACTTGTTATCTCTGATATAGACAAGGCGCTCCGTGAACCGACGGATAAGCGTATCTTTGTCATATCCAAAGCTTTCCGTGCCGGATATACCGTTGATCAGGTGCACGAACTGACAAAGATCGATAAGTGGTTCCTGGAGAAGCTGATGAACATCATGAACACCAGCAAAGAGTTGGAGCAGTGGAGCAAGAACCACAAACAGATAGCCGATCTGCCTTTTGAATTGCTGAAAAAAGCCAAGGTACAAGGTTTTTCCGATTTCCAGATAGCCCGCGCCATCGGTTATGAAGGGGACATGGAAGACGGTATCCTCTATGTGCGCAATCATCGTAAGAGTGTCGGCATAGTTCCTGTAGTGAAGCAGATAGATACTCTTGCTGCCGAATATCCTGCACAGACTAATTATCTGTATCTGACGTACAGTGGCATTGCTAATGATGTTCATTACCTCGGTGATCGTAAATCCATCGTTGTACTCGGTTCCGGTGCGTATCGTATCGGGTCTTCCGTAGAGTTTGACTGGTGCGGTGTGCAGGCACTGAATACCATCCGTAAAGAGGGGTATCGCAGCGTTATGATCAACTATAATCCCGAAACCGTATCTACGGACTATGATATGTGCGACCGCCTCTACTTCGACGAACTTACCTTCGAACGGGTAATGGATATCCTTGAACTGGAAAATCCCCACGGGGTGATTATTTCTACCGGTGGTCAGATACCGAATAACCTTGCCCTTCGGCTTGATGCGCAGAAGGTACCTATCCTCGGTACTTCCGCCAAAAGCATTGACAATGCCGAAGACCGTGAGAAGTTCTCTGCCATGCTGGACCGTATCGGTGTAGACCAGCCTCGCTGGCGTGAGCTTACGAGCATGAATGACATCAACGAGTTTGTGGAAGAAGTGGGTTTCCCGGTACTTGTGCGTCCGTCATACGTGCTTTCAGGTGCTGCTATGAACGTTTGTTCCAATCAGGAAGAACTGGAACGCTTCCTGCAACTTGCGGCCAATGTATCGAAGAAGCATCCGGTGGTTGTCAGTCAGTTCATCGAACATGCCAAGGAGGTGGAGATGGATGCGGTGGCACAGAATGGAGAAATTGTGGCATACGCTATCTCTGAACATATTGAGTTTGCCGGGGTACATTCGGGCGATGCTACGATTCAATTTCCGCCTCAGAAGCTTTATGTGGAGACGGTACGCCGCATTAAGCGTATCAGTCGTGAGATTGCACGCGAACTGAATATCTCCGGTCCGTTCAATATCCAGTATCTGGCTCGTGAGAATGACATCAAGGTGATTGAGTGTAACTTGCGTGCATCCCGTAGTTTCCCGTTCGTCAGCAAGGTGCTGAAGATTAATCTTATCGAATTGGCTACGAAGGTGATGTTAGGGCTTCCGGTAGAGAAGCCGAATAAGAATCTCTTTGAACTGGACTATGTAGGCATCAAGGCCAGTCAGTTCTCTTTCAATCGTCTGCAAAAAGCAGATCCGGTGTTGGGTGTGGATATGGCATCTACAGGTGAGGTTGGGTGTATCGGAAGTGATACGTCTTGTGCCGTGCTGAAGGCTATGCTTTCTGTAGGCTACCGCATACCGAAGAAGAATATCCTGCTTTCTACCGGTACACCGAAACAGAAGGTGGAAATGCTTTCCGCTGCCCGTCTGCTTCAGCAAAAAGGGTATAAGCTCTTTGCAACGGGAGGTACCAGTAAGTTCCTTACGGAAAACGGGGTGGAGAATACGCAGGTGTATTGGCCCAGTGAGACCAACCAACAGCCGCAAGCGTTGGATATGCTGCACAAAAAGGAGATCGACATGGTGGTGAATATTCCGAAGAACCTCACTGCAGGTGAGTTGAGCAACGGATATAAGATTCGTCGTGCCGCTATCGACCTGAATGTTCCGTTGATTACAAATGCTCGCCTGGCAAGTGCTTTCATCAATGCTTTCTGTACGATGACGCTGGATGATCTGGCAATTAAATCGTGGGCGGAGTATAAATAATCTCTGTATAACAAAGTGATAGCGCCCCGTTACATTGCAAAGATGTGACGGGGCTTTTATTTTTATATGCTGCAAAACATATCTCTATTTCTTGCTGATTCAGAATAAATAATCTTTCTTTGTACCAGCACAGTTCAGCACAGCTACCTGTGTCATCCTTACTTTGATTAAACCTGTATACGCAATATGAAAACAATTTTCGGGCAACAAATGACGAAGGTGAAACAACTGGCCGATTTGATCAGCCAGGACATTTCCATGGGACGTTACAAGACGGATACCGCCCTGCCTTCCATCAATCAGCTGAGCTACGATTATAAAGTTTCCCGCGACACGGTTTTTAAAGCTTTTATTGATCTGAAGGAGCGGGGGATTATCGACTCTACCCCTGGTAAAGGTTACTATGTGGTGAACCGCCAGAAAAATATCCTGCTGCTGCTCGATGAATATTCACCCTTTAAAGATACGCTGTATAACAGCATCATCCGCCGCCTTTCTACGCGTTATAAGGTAGACCTGTGGTTTCATCAGTATAATGAAGCATTGTTCAATGCTATTCTTCGCGATTCCATTGGCCGTTATAATAAGTACGTGGTAATGAACTTCGATAATGAAAAGATTTCTCCTTATCTCTATAAGATAGACTCTTCCCGCCTGTTGCTGCTTGATTTCGGGCAGTTTGATAAACGGGAATATTCATACATCTGCCAGGACTTCGGTGAAGCCTTTTACGCAGCTATGGCTCAATTGTCAGACAGGTTGCAGAACTATCGCAAGCTTATCCTGTTTCTGGCCCGGGAAAGTAAGCACCCCAAGGAGACGTGCGATTATTTCAGGAAGTATTGTGCAGATCATCAATTGGAATGTGAGGTCATAGAGACTTTGGACGACAGGGAAGTGCATTCCGGTGAAGCCTATATTGCCATCCGTCAGGTGGATGTGGTGGAGATTGTGAAGAAGAGCCGTGCGGCAGGTTTGACGTGTGGTGTTGATTTCGGCTTGATAGCCTATAATGATACGCCGGCTTATGAAGTGATTGATAAGGGAATAACAGTGATGAGTGTTGATTGGCAAAAGATGGGAATCCTGACGGCAGATTTCATCTTGAGTGGCAAATCCATACAGGTTTGTCTGCCGACGGAAGTAAATTTAAGAGGCTCTTTATAGCCTTTTTTTACAAACTGATTTCAGCACAGTTCAGCATAGATGATGTTTTATTAACCAAATAAATGATAGCATGAAAAAGTATCCGAAAATCGGGATTCGTCCCACTATCGACGGCCGCCAGGGTGGCGTACGTGAAAGCCTTGAAGAAAAAACAATGAACCTGGCTAAAGCAGTAGCCGAGTTGATCACCAGCAACTTGAAGAACGGTGACGGAAGTCCGGTGGAGTGTGTGATTTCAGACAGTACCATCGGTCGTGTGGCCGAAAGTGCGGCTTGTGCCGAGAAGTTTGAACGTGAAGGCGTGGGTTCTACTATCACAGTGACCTCTTGCTGGTGCTACGGTGCCGAGACTATGGATATGAATCCGTATTATCCGAAAGCTGTTTGGGGATTTAACGGCACGGAACGTCCGGGAGCTGTATATCTGGCAGCTGTACTGGCGGGACACGCACAAAAAGGATTACCTGCTTTTGGCATTTACGGACGTGATGTGCAGGATCTGGATGACAATTCCATTCCTGCCGACGTTGCAGAAAAACTGCTTCGTTTTGCACGTGCCGCACAGGCAGTAGCAACCATGCGCGGAAAATCTTATTTGTCGATGGGTAGCGTATCCATGGGTATTGCCGGTTCTATTGTAAACCCGGATTTCTTCCAGGAATATCTGGGTATCCGTTGCGAATCTGTAGACCTGACTGAAATTATCCGTCGTATGACTGAAGGTATCTATGATAAGGAAGAGTTCGCTAAAGCCATGGCATGGACAGAAAAGTATTGCAAGAAAAATGAGGGCAAGGATTTCAATATCCCCGCAAAGACCAAGACTCGTGAGCAAAAAGACGAAGATTGGGAATTCATTGTGAAGATGACTATCATTATGCGCGACCTTATGCAAGGCAATCCGAAACTTCGTGAAATGGGATTCAAGGAAGAAGCACTTGGACACAATGCCATTGCCGTCGGTTTCCAGGGACAACGCCAGTGGACCGATTTTTATCCGAATGGTGACTACTCCGAAGCTCTGCTGAATACTTCTTTTGACTGGAACGGTATCCGTGAAGCATACGTAGTAGCTACTGAAAACGATGCTTGCAACGGCGTAGCCATGCTCTTCGGTCATTTGCTGACAAACCGTGCACAGATATTCTCTGATGTACGTACATATTGGAGTCCTGAAGCAGTGAAACGCGTTACGGGTAAAGAATTGACAGGTTTGGCTGCTAACGGTATTATCCATTTGATTAACTCTGGTGCTACCACTCTGGACGGTACAGGCCAGCAAACGAATGCACAGGGTGAACCTGCCATGAAACCTCATTGGGAAATCTCCGAGACCGAGATGGAGAAATGTCTTGAAGCTACCACCTGGTATCCCGCTAACCGTGATTATTTCCGTGGCGGTGGTTTCTCTTCTAACTTCCTGTCTAAAGGCGGCATGCCTGTGACGATGAGCCGTCTGAATCTTGTGAAAGGCCTCGGTCCCGTGCTCCAGATTGCAGAAGGATGGACGGTAGAGATTGATCCGGAAGTTCACAAACTACTGGATGAACGTACGGACCGTACGTGGCCTACTACCTGGTTTGTACCCCGTCTTTGCGATAAACCGGCATTTGAAGATGTGTATTCGGTAATGAATAACTGGGGAGCTAATCATGGTGCTATCAGTTACGGACATATCGGTCAGGATTTGATTACGTTGGCTTCCATGCTTCGTATTCCTGTTTGTATGCACAATGTGGATGAGAAGAAGATATTCCGTCCCGCTGCCTGGAATGCATTCGGCATGGATAAAGAAGGAGCTGATTATAGAGCTTGCACAACGTACGGACCTATCTATAAATAACAAATAGAAATAGACATGATAACAAACGAACACATAGAACAATTCATAGCCCAGGCGCATCGGGTAGGAGATGCCGGATTGACAATATGCAGTAGCGGTAATATCTCCTGGCGCATTGGTGACGAAGTGCTGCTTTCCGGAACAGGTTCATGGGTACCTTCTCTACCTAAAGAAAAAGTGGCTGTCTGTCGCCTTTCCACAGGAGAAGTATTGAATGGAGTGAAACCCTCTATGGAGAGCGGTTTTCATCTGGGAGTGCTTCGTGAGCGCCCTGATGTGAATGTAGTCCTGCATTTCCAGTCACACTATGCCACGGCTGTGGCGTGTATGAAGAATCGTCCTACGAACTTCAACGTAACAGCAGAGATCCCCTGTCATGTGGGAAGTGAGATTCCGGTAGTTCCTTATTATCGTCCGGGATCGAAAGAATTGGCACAGGGAGTAATTGATGCTTTGAAAGATCATAATTCCGTCCTCTTGCTGAAACATGGACAGGTGGTGTGTGGTAAAGATTTCGACCAGGCTTTTGAGCGCGCTATGTTCTTTGAAATGGCATGCCGTATCATTATCCAATCCGGAGGAGACTACACAGTACTTACTCCTGAAGAGATCGATGATCTTGAGACATACATTTTAGGAAAGAAGACTAAATGATGAATACCTATCTGGCAGTAGATTTTGGAGGTGGAAGCGGTCGCGTGATGGCCGGTTCCATCTGCCAGGGTACGTTGAAACTGGAAGAGGTGTACCGCTTTCCGAACCGCCAGGTGCGGATGGGAAACCATGTGTACTGGGATTTCCTTGCCCTGTTTGATGAGATGAAGAATGGACTCCGGCAAGCGATACGCAAGGGATATCCTGTCAGGAGCATTGGCATTGATACCTGGGGTGTGGACTTTGGATTGATAGACCGTAACGGTAACTTGCTGGGAAATCCAGTGTGTTATCGCGATCCCCGAACGGATGGTTTGCCGGAGGAATTTTTCGGTGACAACCTTGTTCGGCATTATTCGGAAGCCGGTATACAAGTGATGTCTATCAATACACTTTTCCAGCTTTATAGCATGAAGAAAAGCGGTGATACGCAATTGGAAGTGGCCGACCGTCTTCTGTTTATGCCCGATCTTTTCAGTTACTTCCTCACAGGGGTGGCAAATAATGAATATTGTATTGCATCCACCTCCGAACTGCTTGAGGCGCGTAGCCGGACTTGGAATCAGCCGCTCATCCAGCGTTTGGGAGTACCTGCACATCTTTTCGGAGACATTGTGATGCCCGGTACGGTACGTGGCAAACTGAAACGGGAGATTGCCGAAGAAATTGGCTTGACGGATGAAGTGGATGTCATAGCTGTCGGTTCGCATGATACGGCAAGTGCTGTTTATGCGATTCCTTCGACACAGGTGGATAAATCTCGTTGTGCTTTCCTTAGCTCCGGTACGTGGTCTCTGCTGGGGGTTGAACTGGATGAACCTATCCTTACGGAAGAAGCTTGCCGGGCAGGCTTCACCAATGAGGGCGGGGTAGGCGGTAAGATTCGTTTTCTTCAGAATATCACCGGGCTTTGGATCTTGCAACGCCTTATAGCGCAATGGAAAGAAAGAGGAGAGCGATGCGGTGAATACGATGTCTTGCTTTCTGCCGCCGAATCTGCGGATATTCCATCCGTCATTGACGTAGATGATAAGATATTCCAGAACCCTGTGGATATGGAAGAAGCCATTGCGGAGTATTGCGAAGCGCACGGGATGCCTATACCGGAAACTTACGGTGAGGTGGTGCGTTGTGTGCTCCAATCACTCGCCCTGCGCTATAAGCAAGGGATAGACCAACTGAACCGTCTGCTTCCCGCCCCGATAGAACAACTCAATATCATCGGTGGCGGATGCCGTAATTCACTGCTGAACCGCCTGACAGCTGAGGCTTTGGGTATTCCCGTCTATGCCGGACCCGTAGAGGCAACCGCTATCGGTAATATCCTGGTGCAGGCCATTACCAAAGGAGAGATCGACAGCCGTGAAGATATCAAAGAATTTATTTAATAACTTAGCCGGAACGCAGATAAATACTGCTTTGCGTAGATAATTACCGTATCACTTTTTAGTCTGCTAAAATCTGTGTTTATTTGCGTTTCAATATTGATTTACTATGGACACATCAATCAAACGTTATCCTGCCAAAGAGCATCATCAGCCGGTGGAGCGTATCTGTCGGACACTGGAACTTCGTGACGATCCGCAGTTGATAGCCGAATATCGCCGCCGGCACAGCCAAGGGGCTATCTGGCCCGAAATACCTGCCGGCATCCGTGAAGCCGGTATTCTGGAAATGGAAATATATCTTTTGGACACCCGCCTGTTTATGATAGTCGAAGTGCCTGTAGGGTTTGACTGGGATGCAGCTATGAAGCGCCTCGCTTCCTTGCCCCGACAACAGGAGTGGGAAGACTATATGGCCATCTTCCAGCTTGTGAAACCCGGTTCCACAGCCGCCGAGAAATGGCAACCGATGGAGCGTATTTTCCACCTTTATGACTAATCCCAGCCAAAGAAATAACTACCATGAAGAACAACACTAAGAAAAACAGCATTATCAGTAAAGACGGAGTAAGCTACCTCATTCCGTTCATTCTTATCACCAGTTGCTTTGCCTTGTGGGGCTTTGCCAACGATATCACGAATCCGATGGTGAAAGCCTTTTCCAAGATTTTCCGTATGAGTGTTACCGACGGGGCACTGGTGCAGGTGGCTTTCTATGGCGGATATTTTGCCATGGCATTCCCCGCAGCTATTTTTATCCGTCGCTTTTCATATAAAGCCGGGGTACTGCTGGGACTGGGATTGTATGCTATTGGTGCATTTCTGTTCTATCCTGCCATGCTGACGGGTAATTACTATCCCTTCCTTATAGCCTACTTTATCCTGACATGCGGACTCTCGTTCTTGGAAACCAGTTGTAATCCCTATATCCTTTCTATGGGCGATGAAGCTACATCCACTCGTCGCCTGAATCTCGCACAGTCTTTCAATCCGATGGGCTCGTTATTAGGTATGTACGTGGCGATGAACTTTATCCAGAATCGCCTGAACCCGATGGATACGGTGGAACGCAGCCAGCTTTCGGATACAGAATTTGCTGCGGTACGTGATTCGGATCTGATGGTACTGATTGCGCCTTATCTGATTATCGGGCTTGTCATTTTGGCTATGCTGATCGTGATCCGTATGGTGAAGATGCCGAAGAATGGCGATCAGTCTCATAACATCAATTTCCTGCCTACATTGAAACGTATATTCGGTATACACCATTACCGGGAAGGAGTGATCGCACAGTTCTTCTATGTAGGTGCGCAGATTATGTGCTGGACATTTATCATTCAATATGGTACGCGCTATTTCATGTCGGAAGGGATGGAAGAGAAAGCCGCGGAAGTGCTCTCACAGCAGTATAACATTGTGGCTATGATTATTTTCTGTGCCAGCCGTTTCATCTGTACGTTTATCCTGCGGTATCTCAGTCCGGGGCTGTTGCTGAAGGTGCTGGCTATTGTGGCTTGTGTGTTTACGGCCGGGGTGATTGGTTTCCAGAATATCTGGGGAATGTATTGCCTGGTGGGAGTATCAGCCTGTATGTCTCTGATGTTCCCCACGATTTATGGTATAGCTTTACAGGGATTGGGCGATGATGCCAAGTTCGGTGCTGCCGGATTGATTATGGCAATTCTCGGAGGGTCGATATTACCGCCGGTTCAGGCAAGCATTATAGACTGCGGTACATTGATGGGCATGCCTGCTGTGAACCTGTCATTCATCCTTCCGTTCATCTGTTTTGTGGTGATTGTGATTTATGGACACCGGTCCTATTGCAGGGAGAAAATGCGAAAGTAATTATAGATACTTCTGAATTTGATGATGGAGAACCTTTTATAGAAAAAAGGTTCTCTTTTCTATTTATATAAGTTGTATTTCTTCTTTTTTTGCTATTTTTGCATTGCAAAATGAAACAAACAAATATTTCGCATAACATAAAATTCTTCTGGTACAGATGAAAAAATATTTCCTATTTCTGTTTTTCTATCTCTTGTCTATGAATTCGGCTTTTGCACAAAAAGATACGATAGATGGTAAAAGTTATATCCTTTGTATAAACTCATATACGGAATCATCCCCTTGGAGTAGTCGGCTCATTTCCAACGTTACGGAATTCGTTCAAAAAGACCCTGAAATTACTCTCTACGTAGAGCATCTGAATATGCTTCTGGTTGAAAATGATTCTATTCTGGAAGAATCCAAACGCAATATATTCGATAAATACAAAGATCTTTCTCCGCGTATGCTGTTATTGCTGGGAAATTCGTCATTGTTGTTGCGGGATGAATATAGAAAAGCTTGGGGAAATATTCCCATTGTACTTTGTACACAGGAAGATTATTTGGATTCTTATGAAGCTTATATCCACAGGCGGCCTTCCATACCAGAAGAACGAACTCCTCTCTCTTATTTGGTTGACCCCTACAATTTAGTTTATCTGTACGCTGATTTGTATATCCCGGAAAACATTCGCCTGATGAAACAGATGATTCCCGGAATGAAAGAGTTTATATTTATAGGTGACGGGCGCAAAGTCAATCAAGACAACTCTGCGCTTATCCAGCAAGAACTGAATACGAAATATCCGGAAATCAAGTATCGATTTTGGTCTGCTGAAAATATGACAACCAATCAGTTGTTGGACTCCCTGTATTTCGTAGACACTAAAACGACGGGAGTTCTGTTCGCTTCATGGTTCTACAAATACACATTTGCCGGTAACAGCATGTTAGCCACTAATTCTCACAAGCTTATAGCTGCTACCTCCGTCCCTATCTTTTCTCTTAGTATGGTAAATATAACCAGTGGAAAAGAAGGTATGTTGGGTGGATATACTTACAATCAGGATCAGTATGATGCGGCATTGATTCAGACCATTTCGGATGTATTGAAAGACAAACAGGCACGTCAGATTCCTTGCTATATTCCCACAGATGGGGCACCCATTATTAATTATGAAATACGGGCGCGTAACGGGATTTCTCTTTCCGCATGTCCTGCCAATACCCGTTTTCTGAATAAACCGCTTACATTTTGGGAGCATTACCGGTATTTCATCTTGGGAACTCTCTTCTCTATTTTGCTTATTACACTGTTCTTCCTATATCGTATTCACAATCTGAATGCATTAAAGAAAGCACAACAGAACGAGATAGATGCAATGGCTACCTACAAAATGCTGGTGAACAATATGCCTTTACTTTATATGCAGGAAGAACTGGTGACCGATAAGAACGGCAATCCCATTGAATTAATTTACCGGAATGTAAATTCAGAATTTGAGAAACATTTCTATCGTAAGGAAGAAGTCATAGGCAGAAAAGGGAGTGAGATATTCCCGGAATCCATGCCCGAATTCCTGCACTTCACAAAGATGGCGTTGACCGAGAAAAGAGCCATTACATTCCCTTACTACTTTAAAGCCATCGATACTTTTTACGATGTGGTATTGAAAGGAACTCATCAGGGAAATATGATTGATATCTTCTGCCTGAACAGCACAGAACTGCACAAAGCACAGCAAAAGCTGAGTGCTACCAATAGTAAACTGGCCATGGCTCTTGAAGTTGCCAATATCGTACCCTGGAAGTGGGATCTGAAGAGCAAAACAATCCTGTGTGATATCAATAGACCGATTGAACTGAGTACTGACGAACAGGAGGTGGAAGATTCACAACTATCTGTGCCCGATTCTCAGTATTTCTCAAAAATCTTCAAGGAAGACCGTGAACGGGTGAAACAGGCCTACCGGGACTTGATAGAAGGACGGGCGGAAAAAGTGAAAGAAGAATACCGTATCGTCAATGTGCAGAAAAACAATCTGCACAAGGTGGAGTGGGTGGAGGCACAGGCCGCCGTAGAAGCCCGTGATGAGGATGGAAAGCCATTAACCTTGATAGGCTCGTCTCTTGTCATCACCAACCGGAAGAAAATGGAACAAGAACTTACGACAGCAAAAGAGCTTGCCGAAGAATCCAATCGCTTAAAGTCGGCCTTCTTGGCCAATATGAGCCATGAAATCCGTACCCCGTTGAATGCTATTGTCGGTTTCTCGGGGATATTGGCGTCTACCGAAGAAGAACAGGAAAAGCAGGAATATGTCAGCATCATCGAGAACAATAATACCTTGTTGCTGCAACTCATCAGTGATATTCTTGATTTGTCGAAGATTGAGGCGGGAACGTTGGAGTTGAATTACTCTAATATTGAACTGAATGAGTTGATGAGGGAACTGGAGCGTGGTTTCTTGTTGAGAGTGAAGACGGATGCGGTGAAGCTGGAGTTTGTGGAACCTGCCGGGCCATGTATGGTTTATACGGAAAAGAACCGTTTGTCCCAATTGATGATTAACCTTGTGACAAATGCCATTAAGTTTACCGAAAAAGGCAGCATTCGTTTTGGCTATGAAATGCGGGAGAATGAGTTGTATTTCTATGTAGCCGATACCGGATGTGGAATTCCGAAGGATAAGCAACAAAACATTTTCGGGCGTTTCGTCAAGCTGAACTCTTTTGCCCAGGGAACCGGATTGGGGCTTTCTATCTGCCAAACACTGATAGAACGTATGGGTGGCAGAATCGGTGTGGAATCGGAAGAGGGTAAAGGCTCTACTTTCTGGTTTACGCTTCCCTACAAACCGGCTGTGAAGGAAGACAAGAAACAGATGCCCAAAGATATTCAACCCGTTTCGATAGAAAGAAACAAACTGACCATACTGGTTGCAGAAGATAATGCAAGCAATTATAAGCTTTTTGAATCCATCCTGAAGTACGACTATCATTTGATTCATGCTTGGGACGGTATGGAGGCTGTAGAAATGTTCCGGGAACATAATCCTCAGATTGTATTGATGGATATCAATATGCCTGTAATGGACGGGTACGAAGCTACCCGGGAGATCCGCAAATATTCTGCAAAGATTCCTATCATTGCCGTTACAGCCTTTGCCTATGCTTCGGATGAACAGAAGGTAATGGAAAGCGGATTCGACGGATATATGCCCAAGCCTATCAATGCTAGGTTGCTGAAGGCACAACTGATGGATATTATGCAGAAACGTATCATCTTGTTATAAGATGAAAGTTTTTCATTTCCAGTTGAATGTTTTTCAATGCTGCGGTTCAACGCCCGCGATGCCACACCTGAGCGGTGCCGATGCCACACTTGGACGAGCGTGAAGTGTGGCGTTTGTTCTGCTCAGGTGTGGCGTTTTAAAGGCTTGGGTTGCAGACTCTGTTCTTCCATTCGCTGTATTATGTATTCTTTTGATATTCCGCCGGTGTCATTCCCGTCATCCGTTTAAAGAATTTACTGAAGAATGACGGATTTGGGAATCCCAATTCATCCGAGATTTGGAATACCAACAAATCACTGTGTTTCAGCAGCACTTTTGCTTCAAGAATAATGGCTTGGTTAATCCACTGCATTACTGTCTGCCCGCTTACTTCACGAATAACCGTACTCAGATAATGAGGAGTCAGGCACAGTTTATCTGCATAGAAGCTGATGGTACGTTCACGTTTACTGTGTTCATTAACCAACCCGATGAAGCGACGGAACACCTCTTCCTGGCGTGAGAGATGCAGCGGGGCAGACTCTTCGCATTTTGCATGGATATACCTTATATTATAGAGTAACGCTATAATCAAGTGTTGCACCACTTCCCGGCGGAAGGGGACTTTGTGCACAGTATCCCATAACATTGAAAAGAAAGCATCGATTTGCGGCAATTCTTCCTCTGTGGGCGAGATGAAAATGCCATGCTTTGTGTACGAATCCGTCAGTGCACCTCCCTGTGAGATAGGCAGAAAGTTATTATCAGGAACAATGACCTGAAAGTCATAATCCTCACTGATTTCTATAATTTCTATTAGTGAGTTGCAAGGACTGATAATAATCATTGGTTCCTTTACCTTATATTCTATCAGATTGATGGAGATCCGTGCTTCACCTTTCAGTATTCGGATGATTCTGCTTTCTCTGGTGCGGTAAGGCTTCCCTGTACTAAAGAGGATGCTATCCATTTGGGCAAAACTGACGACAATGCCAAGATCACGGTTGATAAAACGGAAACTATTATTGTTTACAATGTTTTGATTACTCAGCAGCTCGCCAAGTCCAAGCTCCATGGGCTTACTCTTTTCCATATTCTTTTTCTTCTTTAACTTATCTATATCTGTGGCAAAGGTAAGAAAATGCAGGGTTTTCTTGTCTTTTTATACTGGTAATCGAACAAATAGAACATCATTGCACACAAATAGAATGTATCCATATACTTTTAAACTCTATCTTTGCGTCCTATAAAGAAATAAACAAGAAATGTATATGGAAATGAAACGAACTATTCTCTCCTTTTCCTTTGTTCTTGCGGCAATGCTGGCACATGCGCAGCTCACGCTGGAGGAATGCCAACACTCGGCACAGACCAATTATCCGCTGGTGCGGCAATACGGTTTGATAGAGAAAGCGCGGGAGTATAACTTGGAGAATGCTGGAAAAGGCTATCTGCCACAATTCACCATTTCAGGAAAAGCAACCTACCAAAGTGATGTCACAAAGCTGCCTGTGGACGTTCCGGGAATTGATATAAAAAGTATGCCCAAAGATCAGTATCAGGTGATGCTGGAAGTGTCGCAGAATATCTGGGACGGTGGAGATATCCGTTCCAAGAAGCAACTGACCCAGGCTACTTCGGAAATAGACCGCGGGAAGCAGGAAGTGGATATGTATGCGCAGAATGATCGTGTGAATCAGCTATACTTCGGTATCCTGTTGTTGGACGAACAGTTGAAGCAGAACCAGCTTTTGCAGGAAGATTTGGGACGCACTCATCAGCTAGTATCCAACTATATGGCAAACGGCATTGCCAATCAGAGCGATCTGGATGCCGTAAGCGTGGAGATATTGAACACGAAGCAGAAACGCATTGAACTGGAATCTTCGCGACAGGCCTATCTGAGCATGCTCTCTATCTTTATAGGAAAGGAAATCGCTTCCGGAACTACATTGGAGAAGCCTACCGATACTTTTGAATCTACTTCATTGGTGAACAACCGTCCGGAACTTCGCTGGTTCGATGCCCAAGGCGGGCAATTGAACGTACAGGAGTCTTCATTGAAGACGCGCTTCCGTCCCCGCTTCGGGCTGTTCGTGCAGGGAGCTTACGGAAATCCGGGATTGAATATGCTGAAAGATGATTTCTCCGCATACTATGTAGCGGGAGTCCGTATGTCATGGAACTTCGGTAGCCTCTACACGTTGCGCAATGATCGGAGGCTGATAGATAACAATCGCCGTAAGTTGGAGACCAGCCGCGATGTGTTCCTGTTCAATACCAACCTGCAATCTACCCAACAAAGCTCGGCCATCCAGTCCATGCGCCGGCAGATGGTGGATGATGATGAGATTATCCGTTTGCGTGTCAATATACGTAAGGCTGCCGAGGCTAAAGTAGAGAACGGTACGCTGACCGTAACCGATATGCTTCGTGAAATCACAGCTGAGAATCTGGCACGTCAAACCAAGGCTTTGCACGAGGTGCAGTTACTGATGAACATCTGGAATCTGAAATATACATTGAATAATTAAAGGCATAAAAATATAGATCATTATGAAATCAAGGAATTTACTGGGACTTTGTTCCCTATTGGCCCTCTTTTCCGCTTGTGGAAACGGTGTCCCGAAATATGATGCAACAGGAACGTTTGAGACTACGGAAGTGCTTGTATCTGCCGAAGCATCGGGCCACCTGCTTTATTTCGATATCGAAGAAGGAATGTTACTGAAGGCCGGTGAAGAAGTCGGCGTAGTAGATACCGTACAGCTCTACCTGAAGAAGCTGCAACTGGAGGCGAGCATTAAATCCGTCGAAGAACAGCGCCCTGATATCCTGAAACAGGTAGCAGCCACCAAAGAACAAATATCTGCCGCCCAACGCGAACGGAACCGTATGGCAAACTTGCTAAAGGTAGGTGCAGCAAACCAGAAACAACTGGATGATGCGGAAGACCAGCTTGAAGTGCTCCGTAAGCAACTTGTTGCGCAGAACTCTACCTTGTCCAACAGTCACCAGAGCCTGACGTGGCAAAGTTCATCCGTCGGTATTCAGGTAGCACAGGTGGAAGACCAGTTGAAGAAGTGCCACATCACCTCTCCGATAACCGGCACTGTACTGGCAAAGTATGCCGAAGCGGGAGAACTGACAGCTATGGGCACTCCGCTTTTCAAGGTGGCCGATACGGAACAGATGTATCTTCGTGCTTACATCACCTCCGAACAACTGTCGCAGGTAAAGCTGGGACAGAAAGTAACCGTCTTCTCCGATTATGGTACCGATGAATACAAGCAGTATCCGGGCGTAGTGACCTGGATTTCGGATACCTCGGAATTTACCCCGAAGACTATCCTGACTAAGAATGAACGTGCCAACCTAGTGTATGCCGTGAAGATTGCCGTGCACAATGACGGGCTGTTGAAGATAGGCATGTACGGGGGAGTGGAGTTTAATAAGTGATAAAGTGATAGGTGATAAAGTGATGAGTTTATGGAACATGCGGTTGTTGTAGATAACGTTACCAAGAAATATGGGGCGGTGGAGGCGTTGAAGGGTGTTTCCTTGACGGTTCCTTCCGGAGAGTTGTTCGGTATTATCGGACCTGACGGAGCGGGGAAGACTTCTCTTTTCCGTATCCTCACCACCTTGTTGCTTCCCGATAGTGGAAATGCTTCGGTGTGTGGTCTGGATATAGCGAAGGATTATAAAGAAATTCGTCGTCGCGTAGGCTATATGCCGGGACGTTTCTCCCTCTATCAGGACTTGACGGTAGAAGAAAACCTGAACTTCTTTGCTACTGTTTTCCATACCACCATTGAGGAGAATTATGAATTGGTGAAGGATATCTACCAGCAAATAGAGCCTTTCCGCAAACGCCGTGCCGGAGCTTTGTCCGGAGGTATGAAGCAGAAACTGGCGTTGAGTTGTGCGCTTATCCATAAACCGGATGTGCTTTTCCTCGACGAGCCGACAACAGGTGTAGACCCTGTTTCCCGCAAGGAGTTTTGGGGGATGCTTTGCCGGTTGAAGGAACAGGGCATCACCATCATAGCCTCTACGCCTATTATTGATGAGGCACGCCAATGTGATCGCATTGCCTTTATCAATGAGGGACAGATACATGGGATAGATACTCCGGAACGTATTCTGAACCAGTTCGCAAGCATTCTCTGTCCGCCGGGGCTGGAACACGGCAAGGTGGAACAGAAAGATGAGTATGTCATCGAAGTGGATAAGCTCACCAAACGTTTCGGCAATTTCACGGCAGTGGATCATATCTCTTTCAAAGTCCATCGCGGCGAGATATTCGGCTTCCTAGGTGCCAACGGTGCCGGAAAGACTACTGCCATGCGCATGCTTACCGGATTGAGCCATCCCACAGGAGGCACGGTCCGCGTAGCCGGTTTCGATGTTGCCACACGGACGGAGGATGTGAAAAAGAATATCGGCTATATGAGCCAGAAGTTTTCTCTTTACGAAGACCTGAAAGTGTGGGAGAATATCCGGCTGTTTGCCGGGATTTACGGCATGGCAGAAGATGAAATAGCTCGCAAGACCGATGAACTTCTGGAACGTATCGGGCTGAGTGCCGAGCGTGATACGCTGGTAAAAAGTCTGCCGCTGGGCTGGAAACAGAAACTTGCTTTCTCCGTTTCCATCTTTCACGAGCCGAAGATCGTCTTTCTGGATGAGCCGACGGGTGGGGTAGATCCTGCTACCCGTCGCCAGTTCTGGGAGCTTATTTATCAGGCTGCCGACCGGGGAATCACTGTCTTTGTCACCACCCACTTCATGGATGAGGCCGAGTATTGCGACCGTATCTCTATCATGGTGGATGGCGTGATCCGTGCTCTCGATACGTCCGATGAACTGAAACGGCAATTTAAGGTTGCTACGATGGATGATGTTTTCCAGCAGTTGGCACGGGAGGCGGTGCGTACGGCGGATTAGCCGATTCATAACATAATTAGTAAGAACAATGAAACAATTTATAGCTTTTGTCCAAAAGGAATTCTTCCATATCTTCCGCGACAGGCGAACCATGCTGATATTGCTGGGTATGCCTGTGGTGCAGATTATCCTTTTCGGCTTTGCCATAACCACGGAAGTGAAGAATGTCCGTGTTGCCATTCTCGACCCGTCGAACGATGTTGTCACCCGGCGCATTATCGACCGTCTGGATGCGAGTGAATATTTCTCCGTCACCACAAATCTGAATACTCCGGACGAGGTTGAGAAGTCTTTCAGACGGGGAGACATTGACCTGGCAGTCATCTTCAGCGAGCAATTTGCGAATCACGTTTATACTGGAGATGCTTGTGTACAGTTGGTGGCCGATGCTACCGACCCCAATACGGCAACCACACAGACCGGTTATGCCGCCAATATCATATCCTCTGCCGGACGCGAAATGCTTCCGGAGGGAATGCAGGTTTCCACTATTGTTCCCGAAGTGAAGCTGCTTTATAATCCGCAGATGAAGAGCGCCTACAACTTTGTGCCGGGTGTGATGGGACTGATCCTGATGTTGATTTGTGCCATGATGACTTCCATATCCATTGTCCGGGAGAAGGAGACGGGGACGATGGAGATATTGTTGGTTTCTCCGGTGAAGCCGCTATTCATTATTCTTGCCAAGGCAGTTCCTTACTTTGTGCTTTCGTTTGTCAACCTGACAACGATTTTGCTGCTCTCGGTCTATGTACTCGATGTTCCCGTGGCGGGTAGCTTGTTCTGGTTGATTGTGGTATCACTGCTCTTTATCTTCGTTTCCCTGGCTCTGGGCTTGCTGATATCCTCGGTGACGCGGACGCAGGTTGCTGCTATGCTTGCATCGGGATTGATACTGATGATGCCTACTATGCTGCTCTCCGGTATGATATTCCCCATAGAGAGCATGCCCTTGCTGCTTCAAGGCATTTCGGCCGTGCTTCCTGCCCGCTGGTACATTCAGGCTGTGCGGAAGCTGATGATCGAAGGAGTGGACATTTCACTGGTATTGATGGAAGTCAGTATTCTTGCTATAATGGCGGTTGCGTTGATTACGATTAGTTTCAAGAAGTTTAAGAACCGATTAGAATAGGAGAGTGGTCGTATGATAAAGTTTCTGATAGAAAAAGAATTCAAGCAGTTGCTCCGTAACTCGTTCCTGCCGAAGATGATTCTTATCTTCCCTTGCATGATTATGATACTGATGCCCTGGGCGGCAAATCTGGAGATAAAGAACATTAACCTGAATATTGTAGATAATGACCACAGCGTACTTTCGCGCCGCCTTGTGGATAAGATCGGTGCATCCACCTATTTCCGTACAACGGCTCTTCCTAATACCTACAATGGAGGATTGCGCTCCATCGAAATCGGTTCGGCAGATATTATCCTGGAGATTCCCCGTGATTTTGAAAAGAACTGGGTGACGGGTAAAAGCCCCCGCCTGCTGGTTGCCGTCAATGCGGTGAACGGTACAAAAGGAGGATTGGGCGGCTCGTACCTGTCTTCCATCATTAATGACTATACCCGTGAACTACAATCGGAATCGCCGACAAAGGCAATGTCTGCCGGGATAGGATTGCCCCGGATTGGCATTTCAACGCAGAATCTGTATAACCCGAACCTGAACTACAAGCTCTTTATGGTTCCGGCATTGATGGTGATGTTGTTGACAATGATTTGCGGCTTTCTTCCGGCGCTCAATGTAGTAGGTGAGAAAGAAGTGGGCACTATCGAGCAGATCAATGTAACGCCTGTTTCCAAACTGACGTTTATTCTTGCCAAGCTGATACCTTATTGGCTGATAGGTTTCATTGTGCTTACGATATGTTTCTTTCTGGCATGGTTGCTCTATGGCATTCTTCCTGTGGGGCATTTTGTGACGATATACCTTTTTGCAGTGGTCTTCCTGTTCGTGGTCTCCGGATTCGGTCTGGTGATTTCCAATCATTCCGCTACGTTGCAGCAGGCCATGTTCGTCATGTGGTTCTTTATGCTGATACTGATGCTGATGAGCGGCTTGTTCACTCCCGTACACAGTATGCCGGAGTGGGCACAACTGATTGCTGCGCTCAATCCGCTGAAATACTTTGTAGAGGTGATGCGTACCATTTACCTGCGGGGTGGCGGCATTGTGGAGCTACTTCCACAGTTGGGAGCATTGACGGCCTTTGCGGTGTTCTTCAATTTGTGGGCGGTGAGGAGTTACAGAAAGAATAATTGATGTACCTTTCAGTAATTCCACATTTTATCCTACTTTTGCATCCAAATTAATTATATCTGATATCCTAATGAACACGCAGACAACTTATCTCGCCTCTAAGCCGCATTATGAAATCCTGGATGGATTGCGTGGAGTGGCGGCTGTTATGGTCGTAATATTCCATCTTTTCGAAGCACATGCAGGTGGCAACCATCTCACGCAAATCATTAATCACGGTTATCTTGCTGTTGACTTCTTCTTTATGCTTTCGGGCTTTGTAATCGGTTATGCCTATGATGACCGCTGGAACCGGATGAGTATCGGTACTTTCTTCAAACGCCGTGTCATCCGTCTGCATCCTATGGTAATTATAGGTAGCATTATCGGTGCGCTTTTCTTTTTCTTCCAGAAATCTCCCTGTTTTCCGAATATGGATAATATATCGGTCGGAACAGTTTTGATAATCATGCTCTATGGCTGTACATTACTTCCCCTTCCTTTGAAGTGGGACATTCGTGGGTGGACGGAAATGCACCCGTTGAATGGGCCGGCATGGTCGCTTTATTATGAATATATCGGCAATATCCTGTACGCACTGTTTGTCCGTAAGTTCAACAAGGTTGCTTTGTCTATTCTTGTTTTTCTGGCAGCCTGTGCAACTTTGCATCTCTGCCTTACTGCGCCCAATGGTGATATCGTGGGCGGATGGGCATTGAATTGGGAACAGCAGTATGTGGGCTTTGTCCGTTTGCTCTATCCGTTCTTTGCAGGTTTGTTGCTTTCACGCTTGGGCTGGCTCATACGGGTGAAGAAACGCGCATTCTGGTGGTGTAGCCTGATGATTGTGATAGTTCTTTCTGTTCCCCGTATTGGCGGTGAAGATGGTTTCTGGATGAATGGACTCTATGAGGCACTTTGCATTATCTTTATCTTCCCGGTCATTGTTTCGATGGGAGCCGGTGGCAAAGTTACGGGAAAACGCTCTGTAGGTATCTGTAAGTTTCTGGGCGATATCTCATATCCCGTTTATATCACTCATTATCCGCTGATATATACATATACAGCCTGGGCATGCAACAATAATGCGACCATTACCGAAGGCCTTCCTTATATGATACTGACCTTTGTCGGAGCTTTCGTCCTTGCTTATGCTTGCCTGAAACTCTATGACGAACCGGTACGCAAATGGCTGACCAATCGTTTCCTGAAAGGAGTGCGTAAAGCAAAATAAATACATCCGGAGATATAAAAAGAAACGGGCAACTTCTTTTGCGAGAAGTTGCCCGTCTTGATTAATTCATCTGTTGGGTTCACCGGAAACCTTATTTCACTTCAATGGATTTCTTATTCTTCTGTTTTTCTTCGGCTGAGAATTTCGGCAGATTGATGTTCAGCACGCCATTTTCTACTTGTGCTGCAATCTTTTCCTTGTCCACATTGTCCGGCAATATCATGGTCTGTTGGAACTTAGAGTATGAGAATTCACGACGCAGATAGCGACCGTCTTTCTTTTCCTCCTTGTTCTCAGTCTTCTTTTCCATGCTGATAACCAGATTGTTGTCTTCGTCGATATGAACATTGAAGTCATCTTTGGTCATTCCCGGAGCAGCCAATTCTACTTTGTACTCCTTTTCCGTTTCCAGTACGTTGATAGCCGGAGCGGTTGCATTGGCTTTTTCCATCCATTCGTTATCAAAGAAATCATTGAAGATACTTGGTAACCAATTTTGAGTTCTTCTAACAGGCATCATAATTTTAGTCTCCTATCCTTTAAGTTAAACATTCGGTTAGTTCTGAACTTTCGGTCTTGAACTGCTTTCGGGAATCGTTTCTTAATCACTCCCATGCAGCTCCTGAACCGTCGTTCACAAACATAATCGCAAAACGTGTGCCAATTGATTTTAGTTTTGCTAATTAACAAAATGTCACTATTATTCTGACAGAATTACTTGTTTTATGCCTTTTTGTACGTCTATTATATAAAATTGCTTTATAACGCTACTAATTTGAAACGCATTCTCCATCGTTTGGCTTCTTCATTCCAGTCGTGGCTGATGACTTTGAAAGTTCCTACTTCAGAGGTGTTCTTTACGTGCGTTCCCAGACAAAGACATTCGTCATAATCGCCAACTTTCACTATGCGTACGGTTTCCGAAGCATCCTCCGGCAGACGTTTCAAGTCAAAGCGTCCTTGTGCTTCTTTCTGCGTGATGAATTCTGTGGTAACATCCAATCCTTGCGCAATCACATCATTTACAGCTTCTTCCAGTCGTTTTACATCTTCTTCGGTAGGAGCAGTTTCCAAAGCATAGTCCAGCTTACTTTTCTTTCTCTCTATATGTGCGGATACTGACCGTCCACAACCGAAAAGATTCATCATGGTACGGTTAACTATATGCTCGCAAGTATGCATAGGTGGGTATTCTTGTTTGTTGTGGTCGTTGAGTTGAATTTGTTGTTCCATATTATTTAGTAACTTTTTATTGTATTTCTATTTCTTAATTAATCGAAGATAAAAAAATATTCGGCTTTTTAAGATGCTTGTAAGGCATATCTAATCTTCATTATTTACGTTTAATGATTAATATCATTAATCTTGCCATAATGATATTTTTGCGTAAAGGTAGGGTTATATTCTGATATTGAAAAGATTTATATTGTAATTTGTGCAGGCTGTATTTAATTAACCTGTATGCATGGGTGGGTCTTTCTTGTTTGTAGTAGTTGGCTCTACTTCTTTTCTAAACCCCACGAATTCGCGGGGTTTAAAATCAGAGTTATATAATATCTCTCACAATTCTAAGTATCCGGTTATTTTTTTATATCTCTTATTTTCGTCTTATATATGAAATAAGTCTGCTGAATATATTTTTCTTTTTGGGGAGAGATGCATTGCAATTATTCTCTCGTAGAATTTTATATTTAGGATCAGGATTTTCTATCCACAGTTTGAAGAACCTGAGAGTATATTCATACCAATTCTCTTTTGTTAAAGATGCATCATTCCAATACCATTGCTCCCCTAATGCTTTCAACTCGTCTATGGCATTAGATAACAAATAAAAATTGTATAAGAAGGTGTTGTACTCATTATTTATACATTCTTGTTCAAGTTTATTCAAAGCAGCAGACACTTTATTCTTATCAGGAGATTGTATTACTGATTTTACTATGAATAAGCTATATAATGTAATGATAGAATTTGCGTCGATTTCATTAAGATGCAGTTCCTCGAAAATCTTATCTGTTAATTCTGTAAATTCAAAAGGATTGCAATGGATGTCTTCACCAGCTAATATAAAAAGATTTTCCGTCTCATATCCGGCCATTAACATCTCTAAAGCCCAATCTTTCCATTGAGTATTGATGTTGAAATTTTGTTGCTTATAAATCAATATCTCTGCTGTAGATGGCACTTTCTGTAGTATTTCATTGAGGGTGGCGTCAAGTTTCACTATATCAGTAAATAGATATTCCTGCCTGTCTTTATCGTCGGTTTGAAGATTTTGCTCCATATTTTGATTACTCCTTTTTATATATCGATCTTCATATTAAAAGCATAGTTATCAGCACTATTCTCTGATTTATATCTGGCTGCCTTATTACGAACCAATGTCTCGTTAACATAATGTCCAATCTCGTGCAATAGCAAACGTTCCAGATAATACCTTCTTGCGCTTTCTTCTGTAAATTCAATATACCAATTATCTTTTTCTTTTTGAGGTTCGGAAGCATAGCCCTTATACCATGTCAGTAATTTATGGGTAGGCCTTTCTTTCCCAAGAATAAGTTGATTGCTTTTCGGAAAAGGATATAGGGTAATGAGGCGAACACCACTACCAACCGTATAAACTCCTTGATATTTTTCTTTCTTATTTGTTTTTCGTAACCAAATATGTGTCAGACCTTCTACATGTTCAGGTGGAAAAGGGGGCTATCCTACTTTTGAGATAGCCCCTTTCGAACAAAATTTAAACAGGCTCTAAGATTACTTTTTTTGTTTCAAAAGTTGCTTGAACTTCTCAACAAATGGCATATAAGAATCTAAAGCTTTATTAGATGGAATTTGTATAGCATCCTCACCATATATTGCTTGCATTACCCTGTATTCATCTATATTTATATCTTTAGAGCGTTTTTTTATGGACTCCTCTACTGTTTTCAATGCTTGTTCACTGTTCCCATGCAAATAGTACAATACAGGTAAAATATAATCTTTTGCTTCTCCGATATACGAATACTGTGAAGCTACAAGCCCGTGAATCACTTGGTCCATATTTGACAATTCTTCAAGATAGGGTAAACCATAGTTTATAATAGCTCTTGCCATGTTATCAATATCTTCATTAACATCTTTATCTATGGTGAATTTCCATTCTTTGAAATCGTTATCAGGCATAAGATAGCCGATGGGAAGTGAAATCATGGGGGTATACATTTCAAGACAACTATTAGTACCTTCTCTAAGTTGTACCATTATCTCATTCATATTCTTGTAAATAACTCCTAAAACAGGATTCAGATAGATTACATGTCTCTCACCATGAGTTGTCGTAGTAAAGCCAATATCTTGTATTACATTACCATCTTTAATGCGTATATAATTATTGAGCTTCTTTTTCTTGAACCCATATTGGGAAAAATGTTCTTCCAATAATAACTGTATTTTCTTTTTTTGTTCTTTCATTAAAAATAGTACGTATGGATATGGAGAAAGAAAACGCCCAAGAATCGGATCATATAACCGGGCATTCATATTAACTAAACCAAAGACCGCCAAATGTTCATGACCGGTATATCCACGTCCTAACATAAGTTCGGGTTCCGTTTCTGGCGCATAAACCGATTGATTTACCGGATTACGCAACCTTCCCCATGCATCATAACTATATTCAGCCAGTAAAGCGCCTGTGCTATTTGTGACGTGAGTAATGCTTCCCAGATAGTCCCGACAAATGTAATTCAGTTGCCAGACACCATTCTGTTTGACGTAGACCGCATAAGCATCATAATAATTGCCACCAAAGTACAACTTTTCTTTGGTTTCTCCAACTTTATTATCAATTTCATAAACATTCCCAAGATAGTAGCGTGTCAGATAATTATTTCCGCCCTTTTTAATCTGCATCTTTACACGCTGGTTGTCCGCATTATACGAAAATGTAGCTTGATAGTCATTTTCTGTAATCGAATTGGGGCGCATGAAAGATGTATAAGTAATATCCTGTTGCTTAGACAGCGTATTGGACAGTCCGCTAATCGGTGTGATAGTTTGTACTTTATATTTGTCATATCCTAACGTACCAGCATCACTTTTTGATATGATATTACCCAAACTATTATAAGAAATTGTTGCATTTTTATAACCTGTCAAACGATTCAAACCGTCATATGTAAAATTCTCAGTGAGGTTTCTTGTTACATCTTTGCGAGAATTCAAATTTCCATTAACCGATTCAAAATCAAAAGTACTATTTAAGAAAGTGCCACTTGCTGTTGACGAGGCCGTTCTCCCAGTAGGGAAACCATACCCATCATAAGTATAGTTCCGCGTTATATTTCCGGTTACAATTTTAGTAGGATGGCCGAAAACATCTATTGCCTGTAAATCCCAAATAGGAACATTTCCTATTTTGACAGTTTTAAGATGGTTATTGGTATAAGTGTAATTTTCCGAAGCTATTGTTTCTGTTTGAGACACATAAGTTGTTCCCGTTATTCTTCCATTGATATATGAATAATTTTTCTGTAACCACTTACTATCTATCCCTACTTCTTTTTCCGTTAGTATATTGCCGTAACCATCATATGTATAAGTAAAAGAAGTACTGTTCGTTCCTGAGATAGAAGACAACAATTGGTCTGAATTATATGTATAAGTAAATGTGGTTTCCGGAGTAACCCGTTTTAAAACCTTGCCAAACTTATCAAACGTTGAACTAACAGTTTTCCCTCTTGCATCCGTTTCCGTGCTCCTGTTACCATAACTGTCATATCCATAAGTAATTGTTCCCGCTGACGGATCGGCTATACTAACCAATCTCCCATACGTATCATAGGTGAAAGTTGTATAAATTTCATTCGATATACGAATAGAATCAGTTTTTTTATGCTACTAAGGTACAAAAAATATTCAGATGGAAGTATGGCAAACATTATAAAGAATGAAATATTATTCATAATGGTGCAAATCACTGAATCATTGACACCATTTGTCACTACCATGTAAAGTAAGCTGTTAGTAATTCGAAGAAAAGTAAAGGCTTTAAACTGTAAACAGTAAACTCAATGATGTGCAGAAAAGTACAGTTCACTATTTGCGGTGAATTACACTTTCTCTATATTTGCAATATTCTCAAATACCGAATGTGCATATAAGCAAAAAGAGCAAGAGACCGAAAAATGAAAAGCTACCAATGAAACAAGAAATCTACAATACGCTTGACTGGTTAGATATCGACTATACCCGTTTAGAACATCCTCCCATTATGACTATGGAAGAAGGTATGACAATAGCACAGAAACTGGGTGTTTCACCCTGTAAGAACCTGTTTTTGGTCAACAAACAGAAAGAGTACTTTTTGCTTCTACTTTCGGGAAATAAAAAACTATCAGCCAAAAGTATTGCAAAGCAAGTAGGAAGTTCGCACCTTTCTTTTGCTTCTGATGGAGATATGAAAACACTCCTTTTTACAACACCCGGAGCTGTAAGTATTCTCGGACTTATTTATGACAGAGAGAATAAAGTTAAATTATTAATTGATAAAGACGTTATCCAGGCAGATTATATAGGCTGTCATCTATGTGAAAATACTTGTAGCCTGAAAATAAGGACAAAAGATATATTAGAAGTTTTACTTCCAGCGATTAATCATGTTGATTTTGAAGAAATAAATACGGAACTATAAATGAATGTAAATAAGCGGGGTTAAAAGAATTTTCGGAAGTATGAAAATGCTACATGATAATGTCGGGACGGAATATAGTAAAAACGATCTATATCCGCTCAGGAGATAGCTGTGGCACAACTTTTGCGGGGTTACACCCTTTCTTGCGGATGGTGTAGTCATTACCTCCAAAGGGTGTAGCTATCTGGGAGAAAGGGTGTAGCCCTGCCGGAAGGACGGTTTACTAACACTGGGGATTGATGAATGTTATTTGACAAGTAATGCTTTACCTTTAAAGATCTTATTACGTCACGATGTACAGCCCTTTGCAAATGGCAGCCGATCTGCCAGAGAACTATGAACGCTTTATGGATGCTTTCCAGTTCATTAAGGATGTGGCTCTGGACTGGGATGACAGCCGATATCTGGAAGCAGAACCGGGACGCTATATCACGGCTGCCCGCAAGGCGAAAGGTACGAATAATTGGTTTATTGGTTGTACCAGCAGTGAACAGGGACATGCTTCTACTCTGAAACTGGATTTTCTGGATGCTGATAAACAGTATATAGCTACTGTTTATGCGGACGCAAAGGATGCTGATTATAAAACGAATCCGCAGGCTTATGTAATTCGTAAAGGGATTGTTTCTCCTAAGACTGTGCTGAAATTGAAAGCGGCTCCGGGTGGTGGTTATGTCATCAGCATTATGGAGGTGAAAGATAAGGCGGAATTGAAAGGATTGAAAAAACTGTCCGGTAATATCTGATAAACCGGAATATCTGATAGATAAAAATCCCCTTCTTCAGTTCTCCGATCACCAAATACGGTAATTAGGAGTGGAGGAAGGGGATATTTTTATTTGAATAAATCTTTCATATAGTCCAGTGAGCGGCTGATATCGAAGTAGATTTGAGTGCCCTCATAGTATGGACTGCTTTCAAATTCCATCAGGTCGCACTTGTTCACCAATGATTGTTGCTTCAGGCCTTCTACTTTGAAGACATTGTTTAATATCTGATATTCATCATTGACGCTGATGACTTTAAATGCTGTATCTTCGCTTGTGCCATCTCCACTGGAGATGATGGCAGAGGAAAGTTTTATGTATTTATCTATATAAGCCTGAACTTCTTCTTCTCTTTGCAGCTCACTCGCCAGATTCACGGCATAAATGAGTAATTTAAGAGATACAGAATTCTTTTTTCGGCATTCTTTTAATAGGGTATAGGCTTCTTCCCATTTCTTTTCTTCCATTAGCGTCTCAAGCTCTTTCCAAAGCTCCATACTCCCTTTGTATTTTGGGGTGAAAGAATGACCGTAGTAGATTAGCGCGTAATCGTTTAAGGATAATAAGCTGTCATTAGCTTCAAAGCGTTCAATCAGTTGTTGGTAATCATCCGACTGGTTTTCCACATACTTTTTAATAGTAGCATAGTTTACTTCGATATTCTCTTGCGGGAATACACATACAGAGAGTAGAAGAAGATTGATGAGTAACAGTGTTCTTTTCATGGCATTATTTATTTTAAAGCATTACCACAAAGAAAAGCCTTTTGCGAGGATATTCCAAACGTATGGACATAAAAAAAGGAGTACCGCTGTACTCCAACCTTTGTTAACCTTAAATCTAATACTATGAAAAA
>NZ_MSHA01000075.1:0-15794 GCF_001940965.1 Bacteroides sp. Phil13
TTGATTTCATACTCGCGGAACGGGTCGCGTGTCAGCCACTCGTTGTTGATGGCGATGAACACCATCGTCCGTAGCGGGCAGACGTACAGCCACACGGTATTGGTGCAGCAGTGCTTGTCCGTGCGCAGGAACATCTCGAAGTCGGAGATGAAAGCCGGGGTAAGCTCTTTCAGTGCGATGTCTTTCACATGGTAGCGGATGTCGAGGAACTCTTGCAGGTGCTTGTAAACGGTGCGGTATTTGGCAAGCGTGCCTTTGGCTTTCATGCCTGCTTCCACCTGCTTCTCGTAGTCTTCATTATGCTGGTGGAATACCTGCATCAACGTGTGGTAGCGGTGTTCCAGTCCGAGAAAGGCGTTTTTCACCTTCTCCGCCGTGACGAAGTTGTCACGCTCCATGATTTCCTGATAGTGCCTGTTGATGCGTACCCGCATCTTGTCAAGCATACGGTTCGTTTCGAGTGCCGCCGTGCTTCTGCCCGTGACACGTCCTCCTTTGGTGTCCCACAGCTTCGGATCGACGGTCAGCTTGCAGCTGAACTGCGTCTGGCTGCCGTCCACCGTGATGCGTCCCATGACGGGAACCGTCCCGTCTTTCTTCACTACCTGACGCTTGAGGTAGTAGATTACTGAAAATGTACTCTTCATCGTCTTAATTTTTTTGGTTTCAAAATTAGTTGGTGAAGAGTCCGGTGTCGGTACGCAAAACGGGGAGGAACAGCGCAATCTTTTTCCGTAACCGGATTTTTCGCGTGAGTTGTCGGTAACTCACTATTCCTTAGTGTCTTGTTTCGCCATCCGTACCCGTTTGTCGCATTTTCGGGCATGGTTACGAACAAGTAACGTTGCGGCGTCAGGATTTGGCTTCGGCAAGGATTGTAATGGCTTCACGAATTTTCGCCACTTCAACTAAAACCCTTGTAACTCAATTCTATCACTATATTTTTTCCGCATTTCACTTTTTTGTAGTAACTTTGTATAGTAATAAAACGAATATAGCAAATTATCCTGAATATTTCTTTGTTAATAATACGCAGGATTATTGGCCAAATGGGACTTCTCAGTCGTGGGATAATAGAGCTGCTTCCTGTGGATATAAGACTGCAAATCCGTGTCCTGTCAATTGGAGGCTACCGACAACAGAAGAATATGCTCAAATAATGCCGACAACAGATATTACTAGTACAACGGCTGCTCAATTGATTCCTGGCGGAACAGCTGAGATAAGAACACTGTCTGATGGCACTCGATATGCAATAAGATGGGAGATTACCAAGAGAAGCTCTTCTTCTAGTGTAGATTATTTTTTGGAGATTAAGTCTTTAGTTGTTGCAGAAATGGTAGCAGTGGAGGCTGTTGATTGGGCCGATGAGAATGTGGTTACTCGTTATTTTAAAGGTACAGGCTATATATTGCCATATTCGTATGCAGCAGAGGTGTACTACAAACAGACTGCTTATACTACTTATTATGCTGTTGGCTATAGATACGGCTACTCATATTTGGGAGTACATAACATTGCCACTCCAATTCCATTTGGTTCTATTACTTTAAGTACGTACCAGGCAGGTAATAGTGTTTATGTTGGATTTTCTGACATAAGTGATAAGGGAAATATAACTGGTAATTATTGGACTTCTGATGCTACTCAAGCATGTATGTCTTGGCGATATGATGTGGGTAATACAATGCAACAAGGTTCATGGATAAGGAAAAGTACAACATTTGATAAGCCGGTTGCTTTGCCTATCCGTTGTGTGACCGACAACCCCGATCTACAACAGAAGTAATGCGAGGTAATAGTAAAGTAATCATTAAAAAAAAGAAGCAATTATGAAGAAACAAATATTCTTCCTCTCCGCCCTTTTAGCTCTCGGCTTCTCCGGTTGTTCCGATAAGGAGAACATAGAGACGGGCAACAGTGAGGAGATCCGCGTTGCGGTGACTTTTGATATAGGAGCAAACACTCGTGTCGTAAACGACCTTTTCTTGGGTCAAGTGACACTCTACGTATTCAATGAAGATACAGAAGCGCATGTAAGTACTCAGAAAACCCAAATCGATGGGGGCACCATCATTTTCCCCGGCAAAGGAAGCTACATCGTAGAAGCCATTGCCAACGAAAAGAATGACTTGGGAAATTTGAAAGATTACGAAGACTTCAAGAGCCGAACCACCGTTTATGGCAATGCTACAGAGGGATGTCTTCAAATGCGCGGGGTGCAGACGGCAAAGGTGACCAATGCTACCCCGAATCCATCAATATCCTTCGCAATGCGCCGTCTGGTGGCACGTATCAACATTGTGAATAATGTGGAAGACTTCAAGCTGACCGAAGCCAAGTTGACAGGAGCCATGTCTGCATCGCATTTCTATACCGACGAAAGCATGAGCTATTGGACGGCATCGGAAACGCAAGAAATGACAGTGAACTCTTTTGCCGAAAATCCTGATAATGATACTTACACCTCTGTATTCTACGTGTACGAGTGCCCCAATGCCCAATGCAACCTTGCATTGGACGTGAAAGGCACTATTGACGGCATAGAGCACGCTGTGCCCACACTGGATAAGGAAGCTTTTATCGGCAATCATGATCCCCTCCGCCGCAACGTTCAATACAATGTGACGCTGAACGAAGTAGACGGTGCTATTGTTGCCACTCTGGAAGTCACAGATTGGGAAGAAGGTGGAGAAACCGGAGGTGCTGTTGTTTCTCCCGATGCAAATTCAATCGAAGTGGAAATAGCATCTGCCACAGCAGGAACTTCTGCTTATGCTACAGCCTTTCCGGCAGAATGCGCCGTAAACGATCTGTCTGTCTACCTCTTTAGTGCCGAAGGAACCCTTGAGAAAGCTTATACCAATCTATTGACAAAAGAATGGACGCCCCAAAATGTAGATGAAGGAAAGAAAATCATCCTGAAAGATGTGCCCACAACAGGCGGAAAGACTCTCTACATCATAGCTAATGCCGCACAAGCTACTTCTTTGGCAGATGTTACCGAAAATACCACAAAGGATGACTTCAAAGCCTTGCTTGCCGTCAACGCTACCGGTAATCTGGAATGTCCGTTGCTGATGTTCAAAGAAGTGGAAATCGCCGCTGAAGGATGGACTGATAATGTAGCCCAAGTATCAGCCGTGCTTGAACGTGCAACTGCCCGCATCGACCTGAGGGTGAACGATGAAAGTGGATTCACTCCCGAAAAGGTCACCTTGGTAGGTGCCAATAACTCTTCTTATGTCATTGCATCCACTGCCGCATCCGGAGCTCCCATCAATTTGGAAGGAACAGTGGAAGTGAACGATAATGCGGATGAGGGCTATAAGCTATATCCGCAACTGTTTTATCTCTACAGTGCTAACAGTACCGAGGGCATGTATCTTCTGCTGGAAGGCACGCAAAAGAGCGGTGACAAGACAGCCGATGCCATTTATAAAAAGTCCTTAAGTGAGATGAATTTCAGCGAAATTGAGCATAATACATGCTATACCATTACAATAGATGATGTTGACGGTGTACCTATCGTAGCCGGAGGCAGCATCGGTGGTGGAGTTGTGGAAGATTAAATTGTATCAACTTTATTTAGTAACGCTTAAAAAACAACTTGGTATAAATAGGTATTTTATCTTTCCGGTTAGAGAAATATTTTTTCCCAATAGGAGAAAAATAATTTAGTAATAGCTGAACATAAAATGGAGACAAATAATCATTGATGTACCAAGTTGTTTTTTTAGCGTTACTAAATAAAGTTGGTTTGAAATTTTGTTATCCCGAAAACTTCCTCTACCTTTGCGCCCCGAACAAGGAGAGGTGCTCGAGTGGTTGAAGAGGCACGCCTGGAAAGCGTGTATACCCCTAAAGGGTATCCGGGGTTCGAATCCCCGTCTCTCCGCAGGTTGAGAAATTATTTCTTTCTGCTACTTTCCCTTATCTGCAAATTTGTCGGAATAGTTATTTGTCTGACAGTTTTATCCCCTTTGATTTGATCTATTAATAGGCGACAAGCCGTTTCTCCCATTTTATAAGTCTGATGCGATACAGCTGATAATTTCGGTTCTACATAGTTGGCATGTTGTTCATCGGTATATCCGATGATGGCTATATCTTCGGGGATACGAAGTCTATGTTCTTTAATAACCTCTATGGCGGCAAAAGCTAAAGTGTCATTCATGGCAAGGATGGCATCAGGAGGTTGGGGGAGAGATAATAAAGTTTCCGTCGCTATTTTGCCTTCCTCATAATCTATTTTCCGGCAGACTACCAGTTCTTTTTCAATAGGAATATGATTGTCACGCAGAGCTTCCAGATAGCCATGTTTTCGTTTGGTTACGATATCCAAATGATTGGCGCCTCCGATAAAAGCTACCCGCTTACTGCCGGTATCCAATAAATGTTGGGTGGCCATTTGTGCGGATTGTACACCATCTGCTACTACCGACGAAAACTGATCGGTCAGGCAAACACGGTCGAACAGGATGAGTGGCATATTAATCTCTTTCAGGGCGGCAAGATGTGAATAGTCTCTTGTTTCCTGAGACAGGCAGGCGATAATGCCCTCAACCCGCATATTTACCAGGTTTTCGATATTCCTTTTCTCATATTCGTATGCTTCATGTGAAGTGGTAATAATAACAAAATATCCGTTGGCTACTGCCATGTTTTCTATTCCGTTCAGGATGGATGCGAAGAAATGGGTAACGATATCCGGCACAACGACTCCGATGATACGCGGAGTGTTTTTTCGCAGACTCATGGCAAAAGGATTGGGACGGTAATTCATCTCTTTGGCCAGCTTTTTGACTTTAGCACGAAGTTCACTGCTGATTTCCGGACTGTCTTTTAGTGCTCTGGATACAGTGGGAATGGATACGCCTAATGCTTTGGCGAGATCTTTAAGTGAAGTATGTTTCTGGTATTCCATTTTAAAGTCTGCTATTAGATTCACTTACAAAGAAAGCATATTCCCAGATAAAAGATGGTATGAAAGGATGTTTTTTTTACGTAAACCATTACGTGTTGTTTTTGTACCTTACATGCTGTCTTGAAATTATTCTTGCCCTATTTTTGCCGTATCTAAAAACTTTTAAATTTAATTGATATGCAATACCATGAAATCGGAAAGACAGGGATGAAAGTATCATCTCTCAGCTTTGGAGCTTCTTCTTTGGGAGGAGTTTTCCATGATATTAAAGAGAAAGAAGGAATTGAGTCTGTGTTTACTGCCATCGAAGCAGGTATGAATTTTATAGATGTTTCTCCCTATTATGGGCACTATAAAGCTGAAACTGTTTTAGGGAAAGCCTTGAAAGATGTTCCGCGCGACCGATACTATCTCTCTACTAAAGTGGGACGTTATGGAAAAGATGGGGTCAATACCTGGGATTATTCTGCAAAACGCGCAGTAGAGAGTGTGTATGAGAGTATGGAGCGTCTGAACATCGACTTTATCGATTTGATAAATGTACATGATATTGAGTTTGCCGATCTGAATCAGATTGTAAATGAAACATTACCGGCATTAGTCGGCTTACGCGAGAAGGGTATTGTTGGGCATGTAGGGATCACCGACTTACAACTCGAAAACCTGAAATGGGTGATTGACCACTCGCCGAGTGGTACGGTAGAATCGGTCCTTAATTTCTGCCATTATTGTTTGTGCGATGATAAACTGATTGATTTTCTCGATTATTTTGAGTCGAAAGGAATAGGAGTGATCAACGCTTCTCCGCTTTCAATGGGATTATTGAGCGAGCGTGGCGTTCCTGAATGGCATCCGGCTCCTGAATCGCTGGTGGAGGCTTGCCGTAAAGCAATGGAACACTGTAAGGCAAAGAACTATCCTATAGAAAAACTGGCTATGCAATTTTCTGTAAGTAATCCACGAATTGCGACCACTTTGTTCAGTACGGCTAATCCGCTGAATGTAAAGAAGAACGTATCCTTTATAGAAGAACCGATTGACTGGGAATTGGTACGTGAAGTACGGGAGATTATTGGAGAACAGCAACGTGTAAGTTGGGCTAACTCTTAAAAAAAATAGCTGTCTATATGGACTATACAATAATTGATGCGCATGCCCATTTATGGTTACGGCAAGATACAGTGGTAGATGGTCTACCCATTCGTACACTGGATAACGGACGCTCGTTGTTTATGGGAGAAATCCGTCAGATGGTTCCTCCCTTTATGGTGGACGGGGTGAACAGTGCAGAAGTTTTCCTGTCGAACATGGACTATGCGCAAGTATCTGCTGCCGTCATTACGCAAGAATTTATAGACGGTATTCAGAATGAATATCTGGCAGAGGTTGTTTCCCGTTATTCCGGTCGTTTCTTTGTTTGCGGAATGTGTGAGTTCCGTAAGCCCGGGTTTCTGGCACAGGCCAAAGAACTGATAGCAAAAGGTTTTAAAGCTATTAAGATCCCGGCTCAACGTCTGTTGCTTAGAGAAGGGCGGGTGATGCTGAATAGTGAAGAAATGATGCAGATGTTCCATTATATGGAAGAACGGGATGTGCTGCTTTCTATTGACTTGGCGGACGGAGCAACGCAAATTCCCGAGATGCAGGAGGTCATTCAGGAATGTCCCCGGCTGAGAATTGCTATCGGGCATTTCGGAATGGTGACACGTCCGGATTGGAAAGAACAGATACGGTTAGCCCTTCATCCCAATGTGATGATTGAATCCGGAGGAATCACCTGGCTTTTCAATGATGAATTCTATCCCTTTAGGGGAGCAGTAAAAGCTATACGGGAAGCTGCCGGACTGGTCGGGATGGAGAAATTGATGTGGGGATCGGATTACCCGCGTACCATTACCGCAATCACTTACAAGATGTCATATGATTTTATAGTGAAATCACCCGATTTGCAGGAAGATGAGAAAAGGCTGTTCCTCGGAGAGAATGCCCGGAAATTCTATGGATTTACTGAGCTTCCCATATTGCCATACATCAAAAACATGTCTGAATAAGAAGATATTAATACCATGAAAAGAAATACTTATACGATACCTTTGGCCCTGGTCTTCTGCCTTTTTTTCCTTTGGGCGATTAGCAGTAATCTGCTTCCTACCATGATACGGCAGTTGATGAAAACTTGTGAACTAAACACCTTTGAGGCGTCATTTACAGAAACTGCCTATTGGCTTGCTTATTTCATTTTTCCGATCCCGATAGCTATGTTCATGAAGCGTTATAGCTACAAAGCGGGCATTATTTTCGGTTTATTGTTGGCGGCATTGGGAGGTTTGCTCTTTTTTCCGGCTGCCATGCTGAAAGCCTATTGGGCCTACCTCTGCATATTCTTTATCATTGCTACCGGTATGTGTTTTCTGGAGACTGCTGCCAATCCGTATGTTACCGTTTTGGGTGCGCCCGAAACAGCACCGCGACGGCTAAACCTGGCGCAATCTTTCAACGGACTCGGAGCCTTTATTTCTGCTATGTTTCTGAGTAAACTGATTCTGAGCGGCACGCATTATACACGTGATACATTGCCTGTAGATTATCCGGGTGGCTGGCAGGCTTATATACAGGTAGAGACGGATGCCATGAAGTTTCCTTATCTGATGCTGGCTTTATTGCTGATTATCATAGCTGTGGTATTCGTATTTTCTAAATTGCCACAGATAGGGGATGAAAGTAAAACTCCTTCTTCAGGTTCAAAGAAAGAAAAGCTGATTGATTTTGGTGTGCTGAAACATTCACACTTGCGTTGGGGGGTAATTGCGCAGTTCTTTTATAATGGCGGACAGACAGCGATAAACAGTTTGTTTCTTGTCTATTGCTGTTCTTATGCAGGACTTCCGGAAGAAACCGCAACAACTTTCTTCGGACTTTATATGCTTGCTTTCCTTGTAGGACGCTGGATTGGTACAGGATTGATGGTGAAGTTCCGTCCGCAGGATATGTTATTGGTTTATTCCTTAATGAATATTCTTTTGTGCGGAGTAGTAATGGTTTGGGGAGGTATGGTAGGATTATATGCCATGCTGGCTATCTCTTTCTTTATGTCTATTATGTATCCCACACAGTTCTCTCTGGCTTTGAAAGGATTGGGAGACCAGACAAAAAGTGGTTCGGCTTTTCTCGTGATGGCTATTGTCGGCAATGCATGTCTCCCTCAACTGACGGCTTATTTCATGCATGCCAATGAGCACATCTATTATGCAGCTTACTGTGTGCCGATGATTTGCTTTATTTTCTGTGCCTACTATGGCTGGAAAGGTTATAAAGTCATTGATTAAACAATTAATTTCAAATATATAAAATGAAAGCAGTTCAAATAGTCAATCCCTCTGAAATGAAGGTGGTTGAACTTGAAAAACCGGTGGTTGGTGCCGGTGAGGTGTTGGTGAGAATTAAATATGTAGGTTTTTGTGGTTCCGATTTGAACACCTTCTTGGGGCGTAACCCGATGGTGAAATTACCTGTAGTGCCGGGACATGAAGTGGGCGCGGTAATTGAAGAAATAGGTCCGGATGTTCCGGCTGGTTTCGAGAAAGGAATGAATGTGACTCTGAATCCATATACTAATTGTGGTAAGTGTGCTTCGTGCCGTAATGGCCGTGTCAATGCCTGCGAACATAATGAAACATTGGGAGTGCAGCGAAATGGTGTGATGTGTGAGTATGCTGTATTGCCTTGGACTAAAATAATTCCGGCAGGTGACATCTCTCCTCGTGATTGTGCTCTGATTGAGCCGATGAGTGTGGGATTTCATGCTGTCTCACGCGGTCAGGTGATTGATAATGAATATGTGATGGTCATCGGGTGTGGTATGATTGGTATAGGTGCTATTGTACGTGCTGCGCTTAGAGGTGCCGTTGTTATTGCTGTGGATCTGGATGATGAGAAGTTGGAGTTGGCTCGGAGAATGGGAGCCTCTTATACAGTAAATTCTAAGACAGAAAATATACATAGCCGGATACAAGAAATTACGGAAGGCTTTGGGGCTGATGTTGTGATTGAAGCAGTCGGTAGTCCTGTGACTTATGTAATGGCTGTCGATGAAGTAGCTTTCTCAGGCCGTGTAGTCTGCATTGGTTATGCAAAAAGTGAAGTCGCTTTTCAGACCAAGTATTTTGTTCAGAAAGAATTGGATATACGAGGCTCCAGAAATGCGTTGCCAGCCGATTTCCGCGCGGTAATTAACTATATGAAGGCAGGTACTTGTCCGGTAGAAGAATTAATAACGAAAGTTGCAGTACCCGAAAATGCATTGGAAGCAATGACGGAGTGGGTAGCTAATCCGGGAAAGGTATTCCGTATCCTGGTACAGCTATAAATGTAAAAGAGGGTACATCCACTTTAGGAATGTACCCTCTTCGTCTTCAATAGGTCATAGTTTAGGTTGATATCTTTTCGTTTAACTTGATCTGTTATTTTTTCAAGTCCACCGTATAAGTTTGTTTTCCATCGTAAATCGTATTCACGATAATTTTTAATCCTTTCTTTCCCACCAGTTGATTGGCTATCTCTTTCAATCTGAATGATACAACTCCCCAACCCAGTGTGCGTGGCTCATCATCATAAGCATTGTGGCGGAACTCCAATGTGAGATAATCATCTTCCGAGGCAGATGCTTGCTCTGTTTGATTGATGACCAGATTCAACATGTGTTTTTTACTGCTATTATTGTTGTGGAAGAATTGATGTTCTATGTTTAGATAATTTCCTGTAATCCACAACTCGACGACATTAATATGATCATTACCAATACTGTCGGCAGTCTCCTTAGTCAGCGGAATGATATCCTTTGTCAGAATGTCTTCTATCTGAATCAGTTTTACGTTATACTTATATCCCGGAATACTTTCTTCCAATGGAAGAAAATGAATGAAGACGCGTTGGTCGTCATTTACAGTATAATTATGTATATATGTTGTATCGCTGGGATACATCTTTTCACCGTCATCTAGATTAAAATAGTATTCCTTATCTTCAATAACCTTTATGGTACCGATTGTAAAAAGAGTACCATTAGAAGTGTCATCAGCATCACTCAGACAAGACTGTAACATCGGTATCGCTAAAAACGTAAGTAGAAGTATTACCGAATAAAATCTCAGCTTTTTCATCAATTGCATCTTTTTGGAGTTAATCTTATTTTTTCTCATGTATTTAAGAAATGCGTGATAAGGGGAAATACTGCACATATGACTGTTAAAGAAACAAAAGAATTAATTTCTTGTTCGCTACGTGCAGTATTTCTATCTTTGCTGCATTTATAAGGTAAACGCGTTTCAAAGGAAAGAATGGAAGAACAGGAACTGGCAGGACGATGCAGGCAAGGGGACAACCTTGCCAGGAAAGAACTGTACGAGCGCTATGCTGGGCGAATGCTCAGCGTGTGCCTCCGTTATGCGGGCGACCGTGAAACGGCAGAAGACCTGATGCACGACGGTTTCCTGAAACTCTTCGATTCTTTTGATAAATTCACTTGGCGGGGTGATGGTTCCTTGCGGGCGTGGATGGAGCGTGTTATGGTGAATACGGCGCTGCAATACTTGCGCAAGAATGATGTAATAAACCAGTCGGAAGGATTGGATAACGTACCCGAAACGTACGAAGAACCTGATGCTTCGGCAGTGGATACTATTCCTCAGAAGGTGCTGATGCAGTTTATCAGTGAATTGCCTGTTGGTTATCGCACCGTATTCAACTTGTATATATTTGAAGATAAATCTCATAGGGAAATTGCCCAGATGCTGGGAATTAATGAGAAATCATCAGCTTCGCAGCTGACGCGTGCCAAAGCTACTTTGGCTACTAAAGTGCGGGAGTGGATGAAAAACAATGCTTAAAGGAAAGGACGTATGATGAAAGATGATGAATTGTGGTTGAAAAAGATAAAGGAACGGTTGGATGATTACTCCGAGCCGCTACCTGATGCCGGCTGGGAGCGATTGGAGAAGGCATTGCCGACTTCTGCTCCCATGTCTGTTGTCGGGACTAAGAAAAAGATTCTGTTCCGCCGTTGGGCGATGACGGCTGCGGCGGTTGCGCTGGTGGCTGTGTCGTCCGTCAGTCTTTGGTTGCTGCAAAGTCCGGTAGTGGACGATGTGCGTCGTGCGGCCGAACCGGCTTTAGCGGCTATACCTGATGTGCTGCCTGAACCTGCCGAACCGGATGTGCAGGGAGAAGAACCGGAGTCTGTTATCAGAAGAGTGATTGAACAGGAAAGCTCTCGTCAAGCTCTTGTGGCACAACATTTGGAAACAGAAAAGAATATACTGGAAGTGGGTGCACAGATACAGGAAAAGGACACTGAAGTGCTCACAGAAAAGGCGAATGGAGACGATGTCGTTTCATCAAACTCTTCTTCAACTTCTAAAGAAAAGGAGCGCGAGGTATACCGTCCTTCTAGTAGAGACAAACTGCATTTGCCGACCGAAAAGAAATCTTCTACAAAAAATAAAGGTTGGGCGATTGGTATGTCTGTTGGAAATACAGGAGCACTTGCCATGAATACAATGGGAAATGATATGCAGGCCGGTCCTAATTCCAGTCCGATGTTTAGTGATAAGTTGGACTTGCCGGATGTATCTAATGGTGTTCTGAATATTCCTGATGGACAAGAACTTGTTTTTGAAGGTGGTGTACCTTATTTGCGGAAAAATGTGCGTCAGGTTAAGGATATCAAGCATAAGCAACCGCTCAGTTTTGGTGTATCGGTGCGGAAAGCATTGCCGAAAAACTTCTCGGTGGAAACCGGTGTGACTTATACGATGCTGTCGTCTGAGATAACTTACGAAAACAGTTCGGAAAAGACAGATCAGAAACTGCACTATATCGGTATTCCGGTGCGTGCGAACTGGAGTTTCGTTAATGATAAACGTTTCACGGTGTATGTATCTGCCGGTGGTGCAATAGAGAAGTGTGTTTATGGTAAGGTAGGAAGTGAAAAGGAAACAGTGAAGCCTGTGCAACTTTCGGTAATGGGTGCGGTAGGTGCCCAATATAATATTAGTAACAGAGTGGGCATATATGTAGAGCCAGGTATTTCCTATTTCTTTGACGATGGCTCTCCGATAGAGACTATACGAAAGGAAAATCCGACGAACTTTACGTTGCAGGCAGGTATCCGTCTGACTTACTAATCAGTATGAATAAAGAGTGGTAGGGTGATAGAGTAATAGAGTAATAGAGTGATAGGGTGATAATGCTCTGTGACATACAGCGCAGCTACTATATCACTCTATCACCTTATCACTCTTTTATTTCTCTTAGTTTACCATCACCGTTTCGAAGTATTCCTTAAATAGCTTTTCTGCACGTTCCAGTTGTTCGGGAGTGTTTTCTTTTACCTCTTTCAATTGGTAATCCCATTCCATAGCTTCGTACTTGTGCACGCCCAGACGATGATAAGGAAGAATTTCTACCCGCTGTATACTTTTATATTGGCCGAGATGTTCGCCTAAACTGCGAATGTCTTCCTCAAAATCACTATATCCCGGTACTAATACATAGCGTAGCCAGAAAGGCCGGTTCTGTTCCTTCAGCCAAGCTGCCGTATGCAAAGTTTTTGTATTGCTGCATCCGGTTAGTTTCTTATGGCGTTCGGGATTGAATTCTTTGAGGTCCAGCAGCACTAAATCCGTCAGGCTCAATAGTTCTTCTACTTTTTCATTCCAGATGCCACCATTGGTATCCAGGCAGATGTGAATGCCATTTGCTTTCAAATCTTTGAACAAAGGTATAAGCGCTTCGGCCTGTAATGTAGGCTCACCACCCGAGAATGTGATGCCACCCTTTTTTCCGAAAAATGCTTTCTGGCTGATAGCCATTTGCAGAATTTCTTCCGGTGGGGTAGGTGTCCCCCCCTTTGCATCTATCGTATCCGGGTTGGCACAATACAAACAGCGGAACGGACAGCCTTGTAGGAAAACGACGAGCCGGAGACCCGGCCCGTCGAATGTTCCCATACTTTCGTAGGAGTGTACGTTTATCATATTACATTCTTTCGTGGAAACTACGACTAATAACCTCTAACTGATGCTCGCGGCTCAGCTTCACGAAGTTCACAGCATAGCCGGAAACACGAATTGTGAGTTGCGGATACTTCTCCGGATGCTCCATGGCATCTTCCAGCATTTCACGGTTCAGCACGTTTACGTTCAGGTGGTGTGCACCTTTAGTAAAGTAACCGTCCATCATTGTTACTAGGTTTTCAACACGGTCTTCTGGTGTCGGACCGAGAGATTTCGGAACAATAGAGAATGTATTACTAATACCGTCCTGTGAGTCGCGATAACGCAACTTGGCAACGGAACTCAGTGATGCGATGGCACCGTTCTTATCGCGTCCGTGCATCGGGTTGGCACCCGGGGCGAAAGCTACACCCTTGGCACGTCCGTCAGGAGTAGCACCTGTTTTCTTACCGTACATTACATTAGAAGTAATCGTCAGCAATGAAAGGGTAGGACGAGCATTCTTGTAAACGGGCAATTTTTTCAGTTCTTCGCTGAAATAATATACCAAGTCTACACCGAGGTGGTCCACGCGGTCGTCATTGTTTCCGAAACATGGGAATGTGCCTTCAATATCGAAACCTTCCGTCAAGCCGATATCGTTGCGACGGGCCGTAACCTTTGCATGTTTGATGGCTGACAGTGAGTCGATGGCAATGGAAAGACCTGCTACACCATAAGCCAGATTGATTCGTGGATTCGTATCGATAAATGCCATCTGAGCCTTTTCGTAATAATATTTATCGTGCATGAAGTGGATGATGTTCATTGCTTCATTGTAGACACGGGCAATTTCGGTCAGCACTTTCTTGTAGTTCGACATAACTTCCTCGAACTTCAATGTTTCGCCAGTCAATACAGGAATGCCTTTTACCATGACGGTACCGGTGTTTTCGCAACGTCCACCGTTGATGGCAAGCAACAAGGCTTTTGCTAGGTTGGCACGGGCTCCGAAGAACTGTATCTGCTTGCCGATAGCCTGATAGGATACACAACATGCGATACCATAGTCGTCGCAGTTACGTACTTCGCGCATCAGGTTATCATTTTCGTATTGGATGGAGCTGGTATCTACGGATACTTGTGCACAGAATTCCTTGAAGCCTTCAGGGAGTTCAGGTCCCCAAAGTATAGTCAGGTTCGGTTCGGGAGAAGGACCGAGGTTATACAGTGTTTGCAGGAAGCGGAAGGAAGTCTTCGTTACCTTCACACGTCCGTCGTTGAAACGTCCGCCAATGGCTTCTGTTACCCAAGTCGGGTCTCCGGCAAAGATATCGTTGTATGACTGCATACGCAGATGGCGCACCATGCGGAGTTTGATAACGAACTGGTCGATCAGCTCCTGGGCAAATGTTTCATTGATTTTACCGTGTGCCAGATCATATTCAATAAAGATGTCGAGGAACGAAGAAACGTTACCCAGAGACATGGCTGCACCGTCTTGTTCTTTTACAGCGGCCAGATAAGCCATGTACACCCATTGTACGGCTTCCTGTGCGGAAGTAGCCGGACGACTGAGATCGAGTCCGTAATATTCGCCCATTATCTTAATATCTTTCAAAGCCTTGATCTGCTCTGCCACTTCTTCACGCAGGCGAATGCGGTCATCAGTCATCGGACCGGTCAGATTGTGTAAATCTTCCATTTTGGCTTCGATGAGGCGGTCGATGCCGTAAAGTGCCAGACGACGGTAATCACCGATGATACGTCCGCGGGCATAGTTATCGGGAAGTCCGGTGAGGAAACCCAATGAACGGAATGAGCGGATCTCTTCAGTATATACGTCGAATACACCGTCATTGTGTGTCTTGCGATAATGGGTAAAGATATCCTTTACTTTATCATCTATTTCTACACCGTTTTCGCGGCAAGCTTTAGCTACTACATTGATGCCACCAAACGGTTTGATAGCGCGTTTCAATAGCTCATCTGTCTGCAAACCAACGATAAGTTCATTCTCCTTATCTATATAGCCGGCCTGATGTGAAGTAATAGTTGATACAGTGTGAGGGTCGAGAGAACGTACTCCGTTGTTAGCTCTTTCTTCTTCGAGTGCTTTGAGGCAAAGCTCCCAAATATGTTTGGTACGTTCGGTAGGTCCTTGCAGGAAAGAAGCGTCTCCAGTATAAGGCGCGATGTTTTTACTCACGAAATCACTGACATTGATTTCTTTGCTCCAAAGCCCGTCGATAAAGGTTTTGTTCAATTCCATAATATTCATTTTGTTAGTGGGTAATGGTTGTTATCCTAATAAGGACTGCAAAATTACTATCTTTTTTCCACATAGCATTGCATGAATAGTCAGTTTTTATGTTGTACGACATAAAATAACTATTGTTAGGTATGGGAGTTACCAGTTAAGGTTGTTTTTTTGTGCTTATTATCTGCACTCTTTTACTCATTTATTGGTAAATGGCAGGTTAATAGCGGAACTAATATCATTTGCTGATTGAAAATGGAAATGTTTACAAAAATAAATGGGTTGCTATAAAACTTTGTACTGATTATCATATACTTATAAGAAGATGATTTTCTGTAGACAAGAAGTTAAGAGTTTGTTGACAGGAAATTAACTTCTTGTCAGCAGGAAGTTGATTTCTTGTTGACAGCATGTTTTATGCTTTTCTGTTATTTTACAATATATATATGGAGCATTTCAAGTATAGACTCTCCGTAAAATAAATTACGTTTATAAAATATCGTAGAAATAATATTTTTGTGCCGAAATATTTGTGATATCAAAAAAGAATAGTAATTTTGCATCGCTTTAAGAGAAAAGCACTTCTTAAAAGAGGAGTTTTGGAGAGGTGGCAGAG
>NZ_MSHA01000075.1:15814-24059 GCF_001940965.1 Bacteroides sp. Phil13
CCTGTCTCTCCGCTGAACTAACCGGACAAAACCGGACAATGAACAGCCAAGTCCCACAAATTCAACGATTTGTGGGACTTTTTTTATCCCCTTATGTCTGCCCTACCGGACATCATTTAGACCCTAAAAGACAAAGTTAGTAACCTAACTCGTACCCCCGACAACTGAAAGTCCAAAAGGGGTACACTTAGTCCGAAATTGGCGAACTTCTGTCGCTATTTGGCGAGCCTGTATAAACTTCACTTTGAGTTAATTACCGTAGTTTTGTAACCTAAAAAAGTGAGTTTATGAAGAGTACATTTTCCGTTCTTTTCTTTGTGAAAAAGGACAAGCAAAAAATCAATGGCGGTTACCCTATTTTTGTCCGCATCACGATTGATGGTGTGGCAAGCCGTTTTAATTCCAAACTGGACGTTCAACCCAAACTTTGGGACGGTAAGGCAGGCAAAGCCGCCGGACGTTCTGCGGAAGCTACCCGTATCAACCGATTGCTGGATGATATAAACGCATCCCTTAATACCATTTATCACGAACTGCAAAGGCGTGACAATTATGTTACCGCCGAAAAGGTGAAGAATGAATTTTTAGGGCATAGCGAGAACCACGACACCATCCTTAACCTTTTCCAAAAGCACAATGACGATGTGAAACAGTTGGTCGGCATATCCAAAACGATTGCCACTTATCGCAAATATGAAGTGACCCGCCGCCATCTTGCCGAGTTCATCCAAAGCAAATATAACCTGTCGGATATTTCTATAAAGGAAATAACCCCGATGTTCATTACTGACTTTGAGTTATATTTGCGTACTACCTGCAAATGCGGTTATAATACGACTGCCAAGTTCATGCAGTTCTTCAAGCGCATTATCCTGATAGCCCGTAATAACGGCATCCTGATAGGTGACCCGTTCGCCAATTATAAAATACGTTTGGAAAAAGTGGATAGAGGTTATTTATCAGAGGATGAAATAAAGATAATCCTCAAAAAGAAGATGGTTTCCGAACGGTTGGAACAGGTGCGTGATGTTTTTATCTTTTCCTGTTTCAGTGGTTTGGCTTATGTGGATGTTGCAAATTTAAAGGAAGATAATATCCGCAAGTCTTTTGATGGTAACCTATGGATAATTACGAAACGCCAAAAAACAAATACAGACGTGAATGTTCCCTTGCTGGATATTCCTAAAATGATATTGGAAAAATACAAAGGTAAATTGCCGGACGGAAAGGTACTTCCCATTATCAGCAATCAGAAACTTAATGCGTATTTGAAAGAAATAGCGGATGTATGTGGGATTAAAAAGAACTTGACATTTCACCTTGCGAGGCATACTTTCGCAACCACGACTACGCTTGCCAAAGGTGTACCCATTGAAACAGTCAGCAAGATGTTGGGATACACCAATATAGAAACGACACAGATATACGCCCGCATCACCAACAACAAAATCAGTAACGATATGCAGGGGCTTGATAAGAAGTTTGTCGGCATTGAAAAAATCTACAAAGAAGTATCTATGAAATAGGTATATAGAGAACTTATCACAATTTGTGATAAGTCCCTTTATGCTTCCAATTACTCACCGTTAAATAATAACATTATGGACTTACAAATCATCCAAAACAAAATCTTTGAGGTCAGAGGTTGCCGGGTCATGCTCGATTTCCATTTGGCGGAACTTTACGGAGTACAGACCAAAGCCTTGAAACAGGCAGTAAAGCGTAATGAAAAGCGTTTCCCCGGTGATTTCCGCTTTACCATGACAAAAGAGGAATGGGACGAACTGGTCACAAATTGTGACCAGTTGCCGGAGAACCTGAAACACAGCTATATACTTCCCGATTGTTTCACCGAGCAGGGAGTAGCGATGCTATCCAGTGTTTTACGCAGTCAGACCGCCATAGACGTGAATATTTCCATCATGCGTGCTTTCGTCCTCATGCGCCAAATGTCAATCGGTTACGAGGAACTTCTTAAACGCATCGAAGAACTGGAACAGAGTACGGATGCACAATTCAGCGAGGTTTATCAAGCACTGACCCAGTTACTAAGCAAGCCCGAACCGAAGCCACGCAAACCGATAGGATATAGAACCTATGACGAATAACGGTTTAAGGTATTCGGTTGTCTAAGGGGTGTCACCAGTGATACCCCTTTTCAGTTCCCTAAAGTAATGTATCTCAATCACAAATTTTAGCAAAGTTACAGCCCGGTGGGGACAAATACCAAATCCGAGCCGTTCCGGTTTTCTAAAAAATCTCCACACCTGCGGGTCGTATTTTTTGAAAAGATATGGTTGAAGTCCCCGCCAAACTGTGGGTGTCCGGCAAAATTTCTTATTGTTTAATTTAAAATTCAGTAGTCATGAAAACAACAGAATTTACCATGCCGGAAATCACTATCTCTTATAAAGACAATGTAAAAGCATCCGAAAGGGTGAAAATACTCTCATCCGAAACGTCCTACTCTTATCTGAAACCGTTCTATGCGGAATGTATGGAACACCACGAAGAAAGTCATGTAATGTTCCTCAATCGGGCAAACAAGGCTTTAGGCGTTTCCCTTATTTCTAAAGGCGGCATGGCTGAAACTGTAATGGACGTGAAAATCATCCTGCAAACCGCCCTGAAAGTCCATGCTTCGGGCATCATCCTCTCACATAACCACCCATCGGGCAACCTGCGTCCGAGCGAACCGGACAAACAAATCACCTCAAAAATAAAAGAAGCCTGCAAGGTCTTGGATTTACACCTGTTAGACCATATCATCCTGACAGAAGAAAGCTATTACAGTTTTACAGACGAGGGGCTTTTATAAGCCCTTTTTTTACTCTCTCATTACCCAATACAAAAAGCCCGATGGCTTTTACTTCTATCCTCTCAAACAAGAGAAAAATTTTCCCTAAAACTGATTGGAACATTGTCAAAGGTATATCCGTGCCTGTTACTGTTCAAATTATTTTTTAGAAATCTCCACACCTGCGGGTAGTATTTCATAAATAATAATTTGCCCTGTACCAGTCCCGAACCTTTGAAAAGACAATGTTCCCATTCAGTTAAAGGAAAAATTTACGTGGTGGGCGACAAGCGATGTAAACGATTAAAATTCAAAAGTCATGGAAGCAGTAACATTATCAGAAGCAAGAGTTTATGTAGGTACTTACAACAAGTATAACAGTGGTTCACTTTTCGGCAAGTGGTTAGACCTTTCCGACTATTCGGACAAGGACGAGTTTTTGGAAGCGTGTCGGGAACTCCACGAGGACGAAGAAGACCCGGAATTTATGTTTCAGGACATCGAGAACATACCCGAAGCCCTGATTTCCGAAAGTTGGCTTTCTGATAAGTTCTTTGAGCTACGGGATGCCATCGAAAAACTAAGCGAAACCGAGCAGGAAGCATTTTTCGTATGGTGCGACCATCACAACAGCGATATAAGCGAAGAAGATGCGGACGACCTTGTTTCTTCCTTTGAGGACGAATATCAGGGAGAATATAAAGACGAGGAAGATTACGCCTATGAAATCGTAGAGGAATGTTACGAACTGCCGGAGTTCGCAAAGACCTACTTTGATTATTCGGCTTTTGCCCGTGACTTGTTTATGACTGATTACTGGATGGATAACGGTTTTGTTTTCCGTTGTGCCTGATTACTAATCGGGTGGAGCAATCCACCCGCAACACACAAAGACAATGAAAGTATATAATAACATAAAGACCGTTTTAAGGTGGGTAATACTGGCTTTTATTATCTATCAGGTAGCCACCAGCACCACCGGAGCATGGATAGTCCTAATCATAGGCTTTTATATAGTCCGGTTCTTTCTCTGGCTGTTTATCTCCGCCGTTTACCTGTTGTGTATGGCTTTTATTTTCATTGTACTGCTTTCGCTTTTGATTATCTGACAACTCATTTTAAATTATAACGATATGGAAACTTTAAACAAAAACGGGGTAAGCATTACCCAAACACCGGGAGAGGAAAAATATGTAAAATGCTGTTTAGGCGCATTCATGAAAAAGGGTTTATAGTATTAGACTTATCGCGTTCCAAAGAAAACAATTTAGGTATTTGCTAAGATGCTTAAAAACTGCAAAGAATAATAGGACATAGAAATCCAGTTAAACTACTTTCATTTATGAGTAGAAACTAAATTGAAAGTTCGTAAATGATTTAGGCATCTATAAAAATTGGAAGAACTCTACCTCTATTATAAGAACTTTAGTAAAGAAAGCATTCTATAATGGCTGGAAACTCTGTAAAAAGTACTATTTTTCTTTATGTAAACATTCTCTATTGATTAAAATCACTATCTTTACGAAATAAAATATCAGTAAAGAGATTGTTTCTTTTTATGTTTAACAACATATAAATAGCGAAATATGATAAGTAAAGATAAAATTGAAAAACTGGAAGAAATCACAATTGAAGATTTTAAAGAGTTAATGGGAAACTTGATTAGTTTTTTAGGATATACGGACACTATTGTGGATGCAAATTCAATTACTGCTATCAGAGAAAGTCCTTTGAGTTCTGAAAAATATATGTTTATTTTGTTAGAAGAAAGATTGAGTGGTATTGTTAATGTAGATGAAATTGAAAAAACAATACTTGATTATCATAACAGAATAAAGCCTGATGTTACGTATTTAGTTTCTCCTAAAAACATTTCAAATGGATTTGAGCGCAGTTTAACTCAAATAATACCACAAATAAAGCTTAATTTTATAGGCAGAGACAATCTCATAGATTTGATAAATAAGCATTATGATGATTTTTGGAAGCATAAAGATTTAGCGTTGTTAGAATACGAAAAATATTTTCACGAAAATATATCAAAAGATAATGAACTAAAGAAACTTAAAATATTTAATGATAAATATCAGAAGATTTTAGATATATATATTGAACCTAGAATTACTCATTTTTACGAAGAGAAAGCGACTCAAACGCCCGTAAAAAAAAGAATTTTAATAGATGACGTTGTTAAAAACTTGAAACCCATTGTTATATCAGGTGATGCTGGGACAGGAAAATCTACTCTTTTAAAGAAAGTTGGAGAAAAACTAATCAAACTAAATCAAGAAAATATTGAAAGAAAAAACATACCTGTTTGTATAAGTACGTTAGAGCTTTTAGAAGAAAAATACCAAATAAACCAATTAGTAACTAAAAAGTTATCTGTATTTTTTGCGAATTTCAATTTAGAAGATTTATCTAAAAGTTATCAAATAACTCTCTTAATTGATAGTATAGATGAGTTTGGAGGTGAAGAACAAAAAATGATATTGAACGAGTTACAGAATTTATCGCAGAATCATAAAATTAGGTATATAATTACATCTCGAAATTCAGATAAGATGGAATCTCTCGGAGAGAAAATATTTGATTCTTATACGATTGAACGTTTCAATAATGAACAAGTTAAGAAATTTATATCAAACTTTTTTCTTGGTGAGAATTCTAAAACGGAATCACTTCTTGATGCATTACGTGAAAACAGAATTATCGAAAGACTTCCTATTACTCCTTTAACACTATCTCTTATATCTATATTATACGAAGAGAATAATTTAGAGATTCCAGCAACAATCGCCGATATTTACGACAATTTTAACTCCTTAATTATAGGGAGATTGACTGTTTCTAGTCGGATTGAATTTGTTGATATTTCATTTAAGGAAAGAATATTGTCATTATACGCATTGCATCTTCTGGAAAAGGAACAACATATTCCATTAACAAAAGAAGAGTTTTTTATCTTTTTTGAAAATTATTTTAAAGAAAAAACATTGCCAATAAAAAAAGGTACATTGAGAGAAGTGCTAGATTATTTAATTGATAATACAGGAGTTCTTATTATTAAAGATAATAAATGGGTGCAATTCAGCCATGATTCATATATGGAATATTATGGCGCTTTGGAAATATTTAAACACCGAAGAGATAAGGAAGACTTATTGATTGAAAATTTTTTCGATTTTAAGCTACAAAATGCAGCAGTATTTTATGCAGGAAAGTCTAAAGATATGCCCGTTTTTCTAGAAAAAATAATTGCCAAATTAAAGAAGGCTACTGCGTTAAAACATTTCATGTCTGGGGTACTTGGTGCTGGATATTTATTGCAAGCTTTATATCAAACAGATAATACTTTGAGAAAAGATGCTATATTACAAGCATTAGACCTTAATGCAAAGTCCACAGATATACTTATCAAACTAGCGGCAGACGATGTTATTCTTTTCAGAAGTTATTCAATACCAATTCTTCAAATAATGAATCTATTCTATTTTTACGAAACATTCAATTCTGTAACAATAAAAGAACCATTAAAAATGGCGTTTGATTTTTATTATCAAGATTATAAAGATACAGGCAAAGCAATTAATGCGCTAAAAGCAATCACTTTAGCTCTGGTGTTGGATTCAAAACGAATATGTTATCCCCAAGCATTAGAACAAATTTTAGAAAACGATAAAATACTGAAAGATCCAGGGCTATATACAATCCTAGATTTTTCGTTTAGCACGTTTAATAATGAGAAATACAACAAATTGAAAAAGGAAATTAGAGATAATTATTTCCCTAAGATATCATCCCCTGTTAGAGAATTAGTAAAATTGCCGGCTAGTAGAGTTAGGTTTACTAAATTGGATACCATATCTTTAGATAAAAAAGTTCAATTAATTGTTGAGGGGAAATCTGACGCTGAAATTATAGAACATGCTTTTTATGTATTGACGGGACAATCCCCCTATTGGAGTATAAAACCAGCGGGAAATGAATCAGGTGGAGCCATTGAGGTTAGTAAGGTAATTATGAATTGTAAATCTTTAATAGATAAAAATGGAGTTATAATTGGTATTTTTGACCATGATGCTAAAGGTTTGCAAGAATTTAGAGGACTTAAACCTTCTGTTTTTGAAAAATATATAAATGATACTGTACGAAAGCATATTAGCTGCGAAGCATATGCGCTTTTACTCCCTGTACCCGGCGAGATGGACATATATTTAAAGAAAGACCAATCATTTAATTTCTTTGAAATTGAACATTATTTTGGCAAAACATTTTTGGTTGAAAATGACATCGTAGAATCTACAGATATCCCCGAAGTATATAAAATAAAAGAATCAAAGAAAAAAGCGCTCTCTAAATTAGTAAGAGGGCTTCAAAATAAAGAGCACTTTATTTATTTCATAGATTTGTTTAATGCTATAGATAAAATAACAGGGATAGAACCTGAATATACATTGGAATAGCAATTAGAGTATATAAAGAGCTATTTCTACTATTAATTAATAGAATAGTAGAAATAGCTCTTTTTATTTTGATGTTTATTTTAGTCTGAAATAATTTTAATAACACCAAACATGCTATTTTCTCTTACTACTATCATTATTAAATAAATGAAAACGTAAGTTGTTGCACCTGTCCGAAGCTATCCTGAAAATACACATCTACCGTCTGCTGGTCGGTCGATGCAGAGGTATAGTAAAGCCGGAATGTTTCACCCGGAAGCGGGTACAGGTCATTCGGCAGTAAAACCGTTCCATCGGACATTTTCAGCGTTCCCGCCCTGTCCGGCTGAAAATAGCGGATGAAATACTTTGTTTCCTCAAACCGCCCATCCCGGTGAAGCTGGCAGCGTATTTCCGCCGTTTCACCTACCTTTAATTTCTTCGGTACAGGCATCGTTTCGACAGTGAACGGGTAAGACTGCTGTATATCCACATTGTCATTACAGGCACTCACTAACAACAGGGCAGCCACCATGTAGCACCCTATCAGCATCTTATAAATTACATTTCTCATATACATTGTATATAATAGGTTAGTTTATCACATGATTATCTTTAGTCCGACCCCGAACTGTGTATGGAACTTGCCAACGGAAGAACCGAACAGGCATCTTTCCCGTGCGTTAATCAGGAATACCACCCGGTCAGTAATATAACTCTCCAGTTCCAGCGTCAGCGCACCGCCATAGACAAAACCGTCCTTATCGGTCAGGGTCGAACCATCAGGTAGCAGCTTGTCACCCCAATTACTTGTTTCGTACCCGGCAAGGGCAGACAAACCCAGCGAAAGGAAAAAGGTTTTCTTCCGGTCTGAAAGAAAGTTCAGGTAGTAACCACTCTCACCTGTAAACTGGCTTACGGGTATCTGTAAATCCTTATAGGGGTAATGCTTTTCGAGGTATTCCCCGCCGATAATCCACCTGTTCCCGTTTTTGGTATAGGT
>NZ_MSHA01000075.1:24139-24646 GCF_001940965.1 Bacteroides sp. Phil13
GGTTGAAAGTCAGGCACAGCACAAAAAGGGATATAATACAGCATATCCTTTTCATGTTCATTTGATTTTAAGTTCGTTAATCACTTTGGCTGCCACGACATCCGAGTTCTCCACCCGGATAGTTTGGTGTCTGCCCCCGTTTTTTTCCATCAGTTCAATAACCAAGACCTTATCATCCGGTATAGTGAATTGTGGAACGGTGTACACGGTGCGGACGGTACTTTTGCCATCGATAACCAGTATCTCGTTATAGCTCCGCACCGGGTCAATGACGGTTTCCTGAATAGCCGTTCTTTTGGCTACTTTCTTATCCACAATCTTGAATCGGATAAAATCGGTATCAAACGGCACGTTTGAACTGTTCCTTACCTGTGTGTGGAAGTAAAAAAGCCCGTTATGCGAATAAATGCCCTTTACCAAGAACTGCACCCCGAACCGCTTGCATCCCAAATGCTTTATTTCCCGGTCATTGTTCTTGTAGATGGACTGCATAATCAGCTTTACCAA
>NZ_MSHA01000075.1:24687-25796 GCF_001940965.1 Bacteroides sp. Phil13
AAATCCGTTGTGTCCTCATTCTCCAAGAAATCTTTCATTTCGATGTTCAGCATTTCCGGTTCATGTGCATACTTTGCATTAAAGGAATAAAAGCTGCCATCCTCACAGATAACGGAAAAATTGGTTTCACCGGGAAAGCCCTCTGTCGTAGCCTTAACCCTGACAACATTTTCCGCCCCGTCCGCTTTTCCGGCAATAATATAGTTACTGCCTAAGTCCACATACTTAACGGCAGACGGGAAAATAATATGTACTGTTTTGGCAAACGTCACCTGTACGCCGTAAGGTGTCACCATTTGGCGGTAAGGGAGCTTTTTAGTAATGCCCTGATACAAATCGTTACTTTGTGCTTTCACGGAAACCATGCCCATGATAAGAGCGAATAAAATCATTAACTTTTTCATTTGGATTGAAATTTTTATGGTTGATAATTGATAAATAGATTATTGCTGTTTGGCGTAAAGCATCACCTGATAGTTCGCTTTCAGGTGTACCTTTACCGTTCTGAACTTCTTGGCAAGGTATTGCGAACCGCCTTGCATCAAGCCCCTTGTAATATCCATTGCGACCTGCTGCCCGGCACTTTGCGCAAAGGAAATGCTCGTACCCAGCCCGGCGCCGATATTCGCCATCGCTTCCTTTGCCGCTTCCTGTTCCAGTGACGAGGGAACGGAAAGCCCCTTTTGCCCGTCACTGTCGTAAACGGCAAGTTCCACAGGAATGATGTTACCCGCATATTCGAGCGAGGACACCAGTATGTCGAGCCGTTCCCCCTGCACTTTGGCACTTCCCGATACAAGGCTGTTTTTCGGGACAATCACGTTCCCCGCTTGCAACGGTTCTAACAGCCGCAGTTTGACGGTCTGCCCGTCCATAAGTGTTTGGTCGTTATGAATACATGCCCGGATAGTGTTCTTTCCCATCGAATAACCACTGCCGACTGCCGTATTAAACCCATAATTGCGTGGTTTGCTGTATTCGGCGATAAATTCGGCATTGCTCATGGGCTGCTGCAATCCTGAAACCGTCCTGTCCGATATAGCTTTTACGGGTGTGGCACTTCCTTTTTCCTGAATAGCTGCTGTTGGAAAATTCACTCACCATTGCCC
>NZ_MSHA01000076.1:0-343 GCF_001940965.1 Bacteroides sp. Phil13
GCGGTCTTTGGAACTATCTTTCAGAGGTTCAAAAAATCAACGTCTTATCGATGTCCCAAAAAGTTTAAAAATGGGATTCGCTGTTGAAACGAATCGAATTGACTGGCTCGGCAAGGAATACAAATATGACAACATGGACGAATATGCCCCAAAGAATATCAGGGATATGGGGAAATAATCTTCTTTTTAAAATGACAATTGATAAAAATTTCACAGGAAGATTTTAATATATTAGAAGTCAGTTAAAAATCTAAATGATTGAAACGAAAAAAAGTTTAAAAAATGAAACTTAAAAAAAGAATTTTTAGGAAATTGAAGTAAAAAAACAAGGAAATTTTTAAAT
>NZ_MSHA01000076.1:371-922 GCF_001940965.1 Bacteroides sp. Phil13
AATAAAAAAACGAGCATATGCCCGTTTTTTTTATTTTTCCGATATATTTACTAAGTTTGTTTCCCACGCATTTATGCGGCTTGTTTTTTCTTCTTTTTCACGCTCTTAACAGCGACTGCTGTAACCATGTAGATCGCAAACGCAGCGATAACTCCGATACTAACATATGATCCAATATCGATCCATACTTCGTTGTCAGAAAGAATAACAAACTCGCCGAGTGTATCTGTTTCAACTTCTAGATAATCTCCATTCCTTGTTGAAGAAAGTAGGACATAATCGCCATTTCTGTTTCTTACATAGATATAGAAGTTTGTTCTATCTCCATATCCAACAGGAATTTCAAACTTAACCTTGATTGAGTCTTTGAGATCCTTCTTCACATTGTTTTCTTCAAGTGAAACATTGAATGATGCAACAACTTGCTTACTTGAATTTACAAGGCCAGAATAGTCAACATTTTCCTCATCGACAACAAGCTTTGTTCCCTTGCTTAGTGTCGTGTTTGTCTTTGACTCTAATGAAACTTTTTCATCTTCGTCTGCAAGCTC
>NZ_MSHA01000076.1:941-5266 GCF_001940965.1 Bacteroides sp. Phil13
ATGTAATATTTGCTGTCAAATTCTCTGGATAAACAATTTCATAGTCTTTAGCTTTATCGCCAACAAGAGAAACATTGTATACAACAACTTTAATGTTGTTTCCAACTTCTGCGCTTTCAAACTTTGCAGATCTTTCCTTGTCATATGATAGCTTTACATCCTCGTCGATAAGCCCTGAAATAACCGGGTTTTTGATATATGCGACAGTTGTTCCGTCGTAAACTTTATCTTGGATATTTACGCTCAAATATGCCTTTTTAGGATGTATTGTGAGATAATTTTCAGTTAAAATTACATTGTAGTTGACATTGTTAAATGCACTAACTAATCTGTATTTTCCAACTTCGTCATTTCCCTCTTTTGAAACGCCTCCGAGGAGCACATCTCCACCTAGGAGCTCTCCTGAAGTAATTTCATATTTAAATGTTGGAGTGATATCTCCATAAGTCTTTTCATAGTCATAAGTCTTAACATAAATATCAATTGGCTTAATTACAAAACTTCCTTTTATAAAGTTGATTTTATAATTTCTTCCTAGTGATAAGTTGCTTCGAATGTCGTAAGTTCCCGCATTGTCCCCGCTAACTCTGTAGATATTTCCTGTAAACTCATCGCCTTCAAGAATTGTTCCACTTTGGATTACATATGTAAGTTCTGGGTCTTCTTCCCCATAAGTTTTTTGTTTGTCCTCAGCAAGGATTGTTATTTCTCTTCTTTGAATTGTGAAATATGCAGGAATAAATGTGATTTCATAGTTGTCATTTGAAAGAGTTGAAGAGATTAAGTATCTTCCTGTCTTTTCATAAGCCTTTGGATCAACAGCTGTAACAGGTTTTTCTCTCTCCAAAGTTCCTTCTAGCGTGTCGCCTTCGCATAGGCTATCACTAAGAGTGTATGTGAGCTTTGGATCTTCCTCTCCATAGACTTTTGTGAGCGCGTCTGCTGTAATAGTGAGCGGACGTTTTTCAATTATAAATGTTCCCGCAATAAAAGTTAAAATGTAGTTGTCATTTGCTTTCAAGCTTCCCTGTAAAATAGCATATTCTCCAGTAGCTTCCCCTTCCTCACGGGAAAGTGTTCCTTCAAATTGATCTTCACCTTTAAGAGCTCCATTTGTGATCGTAAATGTGAGCACGCCGTCTTTATTTCCATATTTCTTTGTTATGGTGTCAGCTTTAATTTCAATTTCAACTTTCATAACATTAAGTTTTCCTGGAATAAAGTCGATTATATAGTTTCCGCCGAGGCTGTAACTTCCAACTTGGATTTCATATTCACCCGTTCCTTCTCCATCTTCACGTGTCATTTTCCCAACTTCAATGCTTTCAATTTCGTCATCGTTTTCTAACTTTCCTTCAACAATTGAGATTGTGAAAATTGGATCAGCTTCGCCATATTCCTTGTATTTGTCATCAGCTTTAACTGTAATATGTTTTGGAGAAATGCTAAACTTAGCGTTCTCAAAATTAATGTTGTATCTTGGGTCGTTCAAACTCGTATATGTGATTGTGTAAGTTCCAACGTTTTCCCCATATTCTCTCTTAAGTTTGAGGGATAATTTATCTCCATTGACAACGTTTTTAGCTGTATAGCTTAGCTCTGGATCTTCTTCCCCATAAACTTTTGAAGAGTCGTTGGCTTTAACTTCAATATCTCTTTTTGAAATAAGCAAATATTGTTCTTTAAAGCTCTTAATTGTGTAGTTCTTAGGACAATTTAATGTTCCAATCTTAATTAAGTATTTTCCTGGATTCTCCCCTTCTTCTCTCTCTAAATTTCCTTCAAAAAGATTTTCTGGTGTGTCATCATATTGTAACTTTGATAAATCCTTGATTTCAAATCTTAAAACTGGATCATTTTCGCCATAAATTTTCTCACAAGCAAATGATTCAAGTTCAATTTCTTGTCTTAAAATCGTGTAATATGCTTGGTTTTTACTAATTATGTTATAATTTTTGTTATTTTCGTTTGTAATATCATTCAAGTGAATTTCATATTCTCCGGCATCTCTTCCGCTCTCTCTTTCAAGGCTTCCAACAAGAACTTCACCCTCGAGCAATCCTTCACTTGTGTATGTTAAAGCAACATCATCGTCCCCATATTTTATTGTCTTGTCTGCAACTGTAACAAAAACATCTTTTCTCTTAATTGAAGCTTTAAGCTCTCCAAAGATTTCTTCAATCGTATAGTTATTGAGTCTATCTCCAAAGAAATATGAATTTTTGATAATGATCTTTTTGTTATCTCCAGCACTTGCATTTTCAAATTCCATTGTTGCATTAAACTCAATTTGATCTCTACCTGCTATGTTTGAAAGGAAGTATGAATAATTGGCTGAAGTATTTCCATCATAAACTTTGTCCTCAATTGTGATGTCAAGGCTCATCTTTCTTGATGATATTACAAGCTCACTTCCCGTGAAACTTTCAATGTTGTAATTTATGTTTGAAAGTGTCCCTAAACTGATCTTATATACTCCGACATCCTCACCTTCTTCTCTTACAAGTTTTCCTTCAAGAGGTTCGCTGTCAATTAAATTTGTTGCAGAGTATTCAAACTCTGGATCATTTTCGCCATAAACTTTTTCTAATTTTTTTGCTACAACATTAATATTTCTCTTGCTAATTACATATGTTGCCCCGATAAATTCAATCGCATAGTTTGGATTATTAAGAGTGTTTTGTCTGATTGTATATGTTCCAGCGTCTGTGCTGTCAATAGCAATATTCCCGCTCAAGCTATCATTTTCCAAAAGACCTTCACTGTCGTATTCTAAGTTTATTTCATCTCCAAAAACTGACGATCCTTTCTTGGCCATAATTTTTAATGCTCTCGGCTTAATTGTAGACTTAAACACAGTTCCATCCGTGATCAATGTATAATTATCTTTACTCTCCCCTATAAGAGAGATATAATCAAATCTTATTTCTCTTTCACCTGCATTATAGTCAGTGAAGGATATCCTTAAATCTAATGCTAAGTCGTCATTCGCAACTTTATTTTTAATTGTGTAAGATGTAAGCTCCGCATCTGTTGTTTTATCATAAATCTTTTCTGCAACTTTGATGTTTTCAACCGAAACTTCTCTTTTGGTAATTGTATAGTAATGTTGCTCTTGCAGAATACAATTGTAGTTTGGATTTTTTGTATTTAATTCTCCAATATTGATGAGATAGCTTCCGATGTTTTCGCCTGGCTCTCTTCCAAGTTTTCCTGAAATGGCGTCATCGTCCGCTTCATATGGAATTGCATCGTCGATATCTCCATAAGTCTTTGTCATATCACGTGTCGTGATTTTAACTTCTTTCTTTCGAATTGTCCCTACAACATCTGGAATGTTTGTTGATCCTAAGATATATAGTCCTGCGTCAGCTCCTGCAAGTTCTGGATAACCTTCATATGAAACGTGTTTGTTCTCTCCGACTTGCGCGTCGACGTACTTTGCTGTAAGTCCGCCCATGTATACATCGTGTCCAGATTCAATTCCGTCGAATATAAATCTGCAATCAGCGATAGCTGAGCCGTCATAAACTTTTTCGTCTAACTCTACACCAGAAACAAAAATATTCTTCTTCAAAATGCACTTGATATCGTTTGTTTCCTGAACAGTGTATAAGACTCTTCTTGAAGTGTAAATTTCGCCATTAATTTCCCATTTGATAAATTTGAATCTTTCTTTTGGCTTAACGCTAAGTGTAATTTTTTGTCCAATATGATAAGATCCACTTCCGAAGAAATCCGCAGGATATTCGAAGTCTTTTTGGATTTTTACATCCATTTGTTTTGAAACAATAGTATATGTCTTTGGAGCTGATTCAACATATCCGCCCTCAATACTATCTTTTTGTGATTTTGCAATGATAGTAACTGTTGCGTCTACATTTTCATCTGTAAAATATATGTATCCATCAATAATTTCAGCATATTGAGCTCCCTCTATGATCTCATATTGTGCCTTGTGAATCGTTCTGTAATATTTAGCATAGTTTGTGTTAGTTGTGAGCTCTAATGCTTCGTTTGTAGCGGCTAATTTTAAGACCTGCCCTGGGCCAACTTTTTCAGTCGTTTCTGTAATTTGCACGCCACTAATTATTGTTTTAAATACTAACTTAGGCTCAACGATTTTATACTTACTCTTGCTTAATCCTGAACCTTGTCCAAGGGTTGTAAAGTAGAAGGTTATAAAGTTTTCGCTGTCAACCTTGATGTAATTTGTTTTGACCCACTGTTCAACATTTGTTCCATTTTCATTACTGTTAGATTGAGCTGTCTCAGCTTTATCGCCTTGCATAATTCTAAGCTCTATATTTGAGCTATCTTTATTT
>NZ_MSHA01000077.1:0-2449 GCF_001940965.1 Bacteroides sp. Phil13
TGTTCCGATACAGGGAAATAGTAAGTCCGTTCCTCTTATATATACACCCGGACTAAACCAAACTGACTTTTAATAATGGAAATCGGGATTATAGCGGTAGCCCTTGCCCTCTTTCACAATCATGCGCTTGTTCACAAGGAACTTGTTCAAATCCACATGGATATTGCGTCCACGCTTGTAGCCGATACTTGCATAACCCTGTTTCAAGGTCTTTAGGACATTCTCGTAACCATATATGACCTGTTTGCCAAAACCGTTTTCCAAAGCTGTCCTGTGCTGTTGCTCCGTCAGTTCTGCCAGTGGAAAGCCCCTGTCTTGGCTGGGTTGCTTGAATACATAACCGTCCACGGCTTCGGGCAATGCGCTGTCGTTGATACGGAATGCGAACGGGTCAAACTCCCGGTCACGTATGTGCATCGCCTTTACCTCGCTTATGTTGCCGTCCTGCGTACTTTTGGTAATTTGCAGGACGGTTTCAGCCTTATTGTTCAGTTCCGTACCGATATGCCCCCTTGTGTTGTCATCCCCCTTGTTCAAATGCAGTACGGTATGGATATGCAGGTTATATCCGCTTGACCAGCGCATCAAGAGGTTGATTAGGTCAGTCGATTCGCTGGGGCTGTTGATGTCATACATCAAGTCACGGATTCCGTCAATGATGAGCAACCCCACATCGGGCATATTTTCAAGCATATAACCGATAATCTGTTTCCGCTTATCGGGTGTCTGCTCCCTTAGCACGATGAAAACAAAATCGTCCCTGTCCTTGTCGGTAGGCAGTCCGGCAAGCCGCAAAATACGCTCCATGACCTTGTGGCAATGGTATTTGCTCTGCTCGGTATCTACATAGAGGATTTTCCGTTTGTTCGGTGGCAGGTATGCCGAATACTTCAATACCTCGTCATTCTTCAACGCTGCCGCAACGATAGCGGAAATGTTGAATGTCTTTTTGCTCTTGGCTTTACCCGTGGATGCACTGAAATTACCCAACGTGCCAATGGTAGAGCCGTTCACCCAGAGTATTTCGGGCGGCACTTCGTAAGTGTCCGTCACCTTTAGATGAATGGTTTTCCAAAGGGCTGCGAAATCCTCTTTCTGCATGGTGATGTCCTGCCCGGCTTCTGTCGCTTTTCTATTTTCCATAGCCGTTATTTCTTTAGAGGACGGTTAAGGATATACTTCTGCGCTTCCTGCTCTATCTGCGCCTGCGTCTTGACCGGGTTCTGACGCAACCATGCTTCCAACTCCGCTTTCTCAAAATAAAGCATTTTGCCCTGCGGCTTGTAATGGGGTATCAAGTTACCCGAAGTCAGCTTGTACAGGTAACTTTTAGAAAGGTTCAAGAACTTGCTCGCTTCATCGAAGCTAAGCACGTTCTTTGAAAGGAACAACATCTTTTCGAGTTCGGAAACTCTTAACTCTAAATTTTTTTCCATATTGTTTAGGAATTTAGGTGAAACAATATGAAGGTGCGCACCCTCGTTTTTTTGTTAACGGGGGCAAAGTTAAGAGCTTGAAAATGAAGTCTAATTGACCTTTGTTTGAGCGTTCAATCTATGCTCAACCTTTTTGCAGTTGTTTGATGTATTTGTCTATGATTTCATATCCTTTCGGATAGATGTTTTTCGCTTGGTCTGTCGCACTCGACAGGTCAGTACGTGTAAGCGGTTCACCTTTTATCTTCTTCAATATCAGTTTATTGTTTGCTATGACAGACTGCCATTCATAAACGATGTAATTATAACAGCTAAGTTGCATCATAAGATAGGCTAACAGACGGGTATTATTAACTTTCAATACCCCATTCAGTTTGCAGTTGAAAAAATCGGTAAGTATTTTGGCACTGACGGTAGTAGTAAACATATTCGCTTCATTCACACAGTCGGTCAGAAGTTTGATTTCATTAGCTTTCAACGTGGACTTGAAAGGATTGCTTTTGCCCACAATCTTGGTTGGATTAGTATCTGCACTTTCCTCTTTCTCTTTTGGCAAGGCTTGCTCTTGGATGGCAACCGCATCTGTATGGTAATTGCTTTCCTGTTCTTGCAGATAGCGCAAATATTTGGAAAGCACGACAAGATTAACGATAATGGACAAATAAGGAAGCCGCCCATCATAACAGGACGGTTCATGCAAATATGCATCCATATCAAAATCAGAGCAGCGGAAACCGATATACTTTTTTCTTTCATCAGAATTCAAGTCCTCAAAATAACCACTTTCCCACAAAAAATCGGGAATATCCATGTCCAATACAATGTTACGCACGACACGGTATTTTTGTTGGATGGCTACAATATTTTCAGTCACACGGAAAATTTCTTGTCGCAAATAATCCTTTAGCTGGGCTTGCGTCAAATATTCACGTTTTAAAAATAGTGCATCTACTTTAGTTTTATAGTCATGAGCTATACAACTATCTAATATCTTCTGTATTTCTCTGAAATTG
>NZ_MSHA01000077.1:2524-6615 GCF_001940965.1 Bacteroides sp. Phil13
ATAAAGATATGGGGAAGAAAACTATTAAAGTACACCTTTTCTTTGTATTCGTCATTCAGTACACATTTAGTACGCCCTATAAAAGCAGAAAACCCTGATAATCAGGTGATTATCAGGGTTTATTCGTACCCAGACCCGGGGTCGAACCGGGATGGAAGTGAATCCACTGGTGTTTGAGACCAGCGCGTCTACCGATTCCGCCATCTGGGCATGCTTGATTTCTCAATTGCGGTGCAAAGATACGGCTTTTTTCTAAACCTGCAATACTTTTCCTAAAAAAAGGAGAAAAAAGTCATAAAACTCTCTACAAAGATTCCGTGTTTCCAAAATATAGTGTACTTTAGCAGAAACTTTTAAAACAAACGATATGGCAACAAATAAGGATAACTTCTGCGTTATCATGGGTGGAGGTATCGGTAGCCGATTCTGGCCATTCAGTCGAAAAACGCTCCCAAAACAGTTTCTAGACTTCTTTGGTACAGGCAGATCACTGCTTCAACAAACCTTCGACCGCTTCAACAAAGTTATTCCTACGGAGAACATACTTATTGTTACAAACGACCTGTATGCCGACCTCGTAAAGGAGCAACTGCCCGAATTGAATCCTGAACAGATATTACTGGAACCTACACGCAGAAATACAGCTCCGTGCATTGCATGGGCAGCCTATCACATCCGCGCATTGAACCCGAATGCAAATATTGTGGTAGCCCCATCCGACCATTTGATTCTGAAAGAGGGTGAATTCCTTGCTGCTATCGAAAGGGGCTTATCTTTCGTATCACAATCTGAAAAACTACTTACCCTCGGCATCAAACCAAATCGTCCTGAAACAGGCTATGGCTATATACAGATAGCCGAACAAAGCGGAGATAATTTCTACAAAGTGAAAACCTTCACCGAAAAACCGGAGTTAGAATTAGCTAAAGTATTCGTAGAAAGTGGAGAATTTTATTGGAATTCCGGACTCTTTATGTGGAATGTAAACTCTGTCATTAAAGCTGTAGAAGCATTACTTCCCGAACTGGCTTCTAAATTGGTTCCGGGTAAAGACGTATATGGCACTCCAGCCGAAAAGGCCTTTATTGATGAGAACTTCCCTGCATGCCCCAATGTCTCCGTTGATTTCGGCATCATGGAAAAGGCCGACAATGTATATGTTTCATTAGGAGATTTCGGTTGGTCCGACTTAGGAACATGGGGCTCTCTTTACGATCTGTCCCCAAAAGATGAGGAAGGAAATGTGACGCTGAAATGCCAGTCATTATTATACAACAGCAAAGGAAATGTTGTAGTACTCCCAGAAAATAAGCTCGCTGTCATTGATGGACTGGAAGGTTATCTTATTGCCGAGTCAGACAATGTGCTGCTCATCTGCAAAAAAGACGAAGAACATTCCATCCGTAAATATGTAAACGATGCACAAATAAAATTAGGTGAAGATTATATTTAACCGGAAAATGGAGAATTGAAAGCACAGACTTTCAAATCAGAATAAAGGAAACGGGGACTGAATTTACTTCAGTCCCCGTTCTTATTATCAAAAGGAAGGAGTTTTATTTTTAGAGTGCTGTACGAATCGCTTCGGCAATTGCTTTAAATTCTTCATCAGAAAGCTTCAGCTTCGGATTAGAGAACAGCATATCCGATTCTTTCTGGATAGGAATGAGATGTATATGCGCATGAGGTACTTCTAAGCCAATCACTGCTTCACCCACTTTCTTACAAGGAAAAGCTTTCTCGATGGCACGTGCCACTTTCTTGGCGAAAACATGCATTGCTGCCAAGTCTTCGTCACTCAAATCGAAGATATAATCCACTTCCTGCTTGGGAACGACCAACGTATGACCTTTCACCAACGGATTGATGTCCAGAAACGCAAAGAACTTATCATCCTCTGCCACCTTATAGCTAGGTATTTCACCTGCGATAATTCTACTGAATATTGTTGCCATAACTTTTATGATATATAAATTAAGGCAAGCCCGCATGCGGACCTGCCTTTACATTAAAATGATATGTTCATTACTTCAAGGTTAACCATACCCTGCGGTACTTTGATCTCGGCTACCTCACCTACCTTCTTACCAAGTAAGCCTTGTGCAATGGGCGTGTTAACAGAAATCTTACCTTCTTTCAGGTTGGCTTCGCTTTCCGAAACGATAGTGTAAGTCATCTTCATGCCGTTCTTCACGTTCTTCAGTTCTACCTTGTTCAATATCTGCACGGAGTCTGTTTTCAGCTTAGACTCATCAATAATCTTGGCATCTGCTATAATCGTCTTCAATTTATTGATTTTCATCTCAAGCATGCCCTGAGCCTCTTTGGCAGCATCATACTCTGCATTCTCCGACAGGTCACCTTTATCACGTGCTTCGGCTATTGCAGCCGAAATCTTAGGACGTTCTACCGTCTCCAATTCTTTCAGTTCGGCCATCAATTTCTTGTAGCCATCTTCTGACATATAAGCCATACTTTTTTCCTCCTTTTTAGTTTCTAAATGGTATTATATAACAAAAAAGAATTCCAACATGGTCAGCATGCTGGAACCCTCTTTCGATTTTTCTTTTGCAAAGATAGCCTTTTAAACAATGCGTGTCAAGCAAAAATTGCTGCTATGTAACATATTTAAATAAAAACTTCTAATTTATAACAAGTTACAGCAGTGCTTTCACAGCAGCATCCAGGTCTTTTATAGTCTCTCCACGGGCACTCAGCTCACTATTCCGGTTAATCAGGAACAACGAAGGAACTTCCTTAACGTTATACATGCCGGCCACATTTGAGTAAATTCCATTGGCATCTCTCACACAAATCCAGGGCAGATTGTCAGCGGTTGTTTTCCAAAAATGTTCGTCTGCATCCAGTGAAACCTGATAAATCACCAGTCCCTGATCCTTATATTTAGTATAAAGGTCATTCAACAAGAAATTATGGGGAGCAGAAGCTGCACTCTGGTAAATAGTAAAGTCAAGCAATACGACTTTGCCTTTCAGTTCACTCAGTTTATGAGTGTTACCTTTCATATCACGGAGAGCGATATCAATGATACCAGTTTCAGAAATCGCCTCTTCCGGCAACTCCAGAACTTTCTGTTGCGGTGTACGGGTATTTTTCATTCCCTTAATCACAATATTATAAAGGTTTTTAGAGCGTACGGCATGCGGGTAATAGTTATTCAGGCTGGTTGCTACAGCAGCAAAGCACTTGATATCTTCTTTATTGTTCAAAGGATCGAAAATAAGATAATTATTCAGCTTCTGGAATAAAGCGAAATAAGCAGCCGCCGTATTGGGAGCAGAAAAGATATATTTTGTTTTCACTTCATCTTTATAGTCCTTCATCAAGGTAGCCAGTTTCTCTTCAAACACATCAGCACCTATCTGATGAGCTTGCATCTTCTTCACCAACTCATTCACCTCATTTTGCAACTGCACTTGTTTCAATGTCAGTTCTTTTATCTTGGTACTATTTGCCGATCCCTCCACTGTATAAGCAGTAGCAAAATCAGCATACGGAGCTTTCAATCCGATAGTTTCCGTAGAATCTACTGAGAAATTGATAACCTTGTCGTCCACACGAAGGCGGTAAAATTCCGGAGACTCTGGACGTGTTTGTTTGAAACTGAAAGAACCGTCACCCTTCAATTTAACAGAATCCAAGGGTACGATACCCTCCAAAGCAGCAGCTTCCAGATACAGCATTTTACCGTCAGCACCTGAAACTTCGCCTTCAACTTTGAATTTCGGTTCAGAATTACACGCGCTCAAAGCCAAAGCGGCAAGCGCAACAATACAGATCTTTTTCATATTTAGCTTCTTAATTTCTATTAGAACGAACGTGCAAATATAGCTCTTTTCAAGTTTAGTCAAAGCATTTTCATTGCATCTTCCACACGGAAACTCAAAAAAATAGTCAATTATAAACTTTTTTATCTCATTCCCACCTGATTACATGAATTAATATGTATCTTTGCACGAATTTTGAAAGAAAATATAGATAAAACATTTTTTATGATTAACCCAATTGTTAAGACGATCGAGCTTCCTGATGGCAGAACCATCACACTCGAAACGGGAAAGCTGGCAAAA
>NZ_MSHA01000078.1:0-1576 GCF_001940965.1 Bacteroides sp. Phil13
ACGAGTACGGAGCGTCCCGAGGCTCTTGACAAGGGTATCTTTGTCCTTGCCGGCATTGATGGGACATCCTTGCTTCAGGCTGTAGATACTGCCGTGGAGATGAATAGGAATGGGGATCACGGTCTGCCGGTACCCGATTATACGGATGAGAATGTATCGGCCAAGGTTGTGAAGATAATTCAGAGCTATACGGGAGTGGTGAACAAGATGGTCTGGAGAAAATAATGGTGAGACATGCCTAAGAAAATCTTGATACATAGCCTGATTTTCAGTCCGGATGGAGTTTCGACAGCCTATCTTTATAATGATATTGCTCTGAAATTCCAAGAAAACGGTTATGAAGTATTGGTATTGACAACTACGCCTCATTACAATGTTGTGGAATCACAACTGGCAGCACAACCTCTGAAATGGAAGGTTTGGGGGATTTGTAAAGAAAGCTGTTTTCATGGAATCAGAGTTCTTCATGTACCCCAGAAGAAATTCAGAAATACATTTCTGCGTGTCCTGGGATTTGTTTATTGGCATATTATCTCTTTCCTGATTGGTTTGTTCCAGAGAAATATAGATGTCATACTGTCACCTTCCCCTCCTTTGACTATCGGTGTAATAAACATTTGGCTGGCGAAAATTAAGGGATGTAAAACCATATATAATGTGCAGGAAATATATCCTGACATCTTGAAACGAAAGGACGGGCTTGTTATAGAACAGCTACGTAGGATGGAACGGTATGTTTATAATAACTCAACGGCCGTAACGACAATAGACCAGGTTTTTTATAATGTAATAGCCGGAAGGTTTAAGGATAAGTCCAAGCTTTGTATAATACCTAATTTTGTAGATACAGAATTGTATAATTCTCAAGGTGGAAATGTAGAATGTCTGAATCCCCATTTTTTCCCTGCCACAGATTCTTTGAAATTGCTTTATGCCGGGAATATTGGTTATGCCCAAGATTGGGAGCCCTTAATTTGTCTGGCAGAAAAGACGAAAGGGGTTTCCATTGAATACTTTATAATCGGTGAGGGAGTCATGAAACCCGTTCTTGAGGAGAAAGTACGTGAGTTGGAGCTGGATAATGTGCATATTTTGCCCTATCAGCCCAGAAGTTTGATGCCGTCCATTCTTGCCTATTCAGACATCCAGTTTATTTTCATGAACCCTGAAATGGAGATGCAGGGATTCCCTTCCAAGGTTTATACAATCATGGCATGTGGTAGGCCTTTATTGGTCTGCTCGGGAAAGGATACGCCTATCATCAATTTCCTGCAGGAACATGGCTGTGCAAAATTGATTACAGAGAAGAGTTTGGAAGAGAAGGTGGGAGAAATGGCAGATTGGCTGAATTCCGTCTCAAAAAGCGAACTGGCTTTACTGGGTCGAAATGGTGTAGAGGTGATTAAGCGATTATATTCAAAGGATGTGGTAACTCAAAAATATGTAGACTTAGTTGAAGCTTTATGAACATACGATATTTATCAGTCAATGATTAGGATAACTTGATATTTCCGGGTATCTTTGTGGAAAGATTGGATGTATGAGGAAGATTAAGCCATATAAGGAACAAGAACCG
>NZ_MSHA01000079.1:0-8071 GCF_001940965.1 Bacteroides sp. Phil13
TACACCTTCCAGTTGGACACCTTGTTGAAACGTACTTCATTTCTTACATGATGCTCGATGGACATGGCATAGATACGCCCCGGAGTAGAAGTATTGTTGGCATAGAAACCATTGGTGGCATATGTGCTTGCTGTCCAGATGTCTTTAAAGGTGCCGCCACCGTTGTTGGTCACCCACAGACTCCAATACTGGTTGTCCCAAGCAAGGTCCATGCCCGAAGCCGCTACCGGATTATCGGGAGAGCTGATGCGAACCGGTCTTTCCCACCAGCCTCTTGGTTCAGCCACACCGGGTTTCGGTTTCCACAAGCCACCGTGTCCACCTACAAATTTCACATCGTTCATATAAGAATCGGCATTTGCCATCCACTTCACGCCTACTGCACGATAGTTGTAACCACCGGTATTGATACCGATACCTACCAGCATATTAGCACCACCTTCGGACGATTCAACCATTGCCTTCGGACCACCAAAGCCGCTAAATGCAGCAGTACTTTCGTTCAATCTGAATTGTGTTCCAAAAGGATGCAAGCCAATCAACTTGGTATTGGGCTTCATCTTCAATGTTTCAGTAATGCGATACCAGCCCTGAGGCACATAGATGTTATCGTATTTATCAATAGCCTCTTGAATAGCCTTTGTATCATCTGTTTCTCCATCACCCTTGGCACCAAGTTCGCGAAGATTCACCCACGTTGCCATAGCAGGCAGTGCAGGAATATCCATTCGTTGAGCTACCGGCATCTTCTGTATCGGCTCAACTTCAACCAATGTTTCATATTCCGGCATATCAAGCAGGTTATCCATTTGCAGACCGTGGTCGTATGATTTCACTTTATAGATTTTATGAGCAACTTTTGTATCTGTATTGCTACGTGTGTACTTAGCCAAAACCGGCACATTCTTACAATATACATTACGGAAAGTAATTTGATTATTGCTGTTGTTCTCATTGGTAATTACCACAGCCGGACCACTTACATTTTCAAAGTAGCTGTTTTCCAAAAAGAGCTTGTCGCAATAATTAGGGTCGATGTCGAATACAGCCGGTACATTCTTAGCATACAGATTTACCATTGCCAAACCAGACTCTTGGCAACGAAGCGCTGCAATGCGTTGTCCCTCAAAATAAGAATCAACCATCATTACCGGCCAACCCGGAGAAGCTTTTGTCGTATAGATACCATAATCACCTCCATAGAAAGCTACGTTTTCCAATTCATTACCTACATCGAACAGACCGGCTTTACCCTTACCGATATATACTGCAACATAATTGATAAAACTATGCTGTGCAAAGTGAGTACGCAATGCCACTGCATGCGGATTACCGTCTTCTATGCGCAGGTTAATATTAGACATAGCACTATAGAACGTACTGGCACCTGCATCACGCGGTTTCTCACCTTCTTTAACCATACCTCCTGTAAACCAGAACATATATTTTGCTTTTCCCTTATCGCTTGGTACTTCTTCTTGAAATCCCGGAGAGTTTTTAGCCAAAATAAATTCAGGACGGTTCTTTCCATAACCAATCAAACGAATGGCTGTAGGAATATAAATAGTCTTACTGATTTTATACTTGCCTTCAGGTATAAAAAGAATACCGAAATTCTTTTCTTTCTTCACTTGATTAATGGCTGCCTGCAAAGCGTCCGACACGTCCATTTTTCCATCCGCCTTTATCGGATAGTTCTCGGGAGTGAAATAGAATGCTTCCGGATCATTCGGTTTCATTGGGTAGATGGAGTTCAATTCCACTGCATAAAGTTGCATACTGAGCATTCCCAACAAAAGCATTAAAAGATTGGTTGTCAGTCTTTTCATAATAATTTGTTATTAAGATAATTATACAATAAAGGCGTTCTGTTCTTCCAAGGACAGAACGCCTTTGTCAGTTAAATATACATTCTTCTTAGAACAAGAAGTATATTATGTCACAAATATAAGGTTTATATCGTTACAGTTTTTGTTTAAAACGGTATTTCAACCAACGGACTGTAATTATAACGTATTGTACCTACATCAGGAATACTTGCCTTGGCGCCAATACGGAAGAAATAATTCTTTCCTGTATATTTAAATGCACTTTGGTTAGCAGCCACATCAATAGTCAGCGTATAAGTCTTAGCCGGGTCAATTGCTATAGGCTCATCAAATGCAATTTTGTCTGTGCCGCCGCTCAATCCGAACTTCACGATATTACCTACCCACATATCAGAGAAAGCAAACAATTGGAGATCCGAAAGTTTTTCATTTCCCTTTCCACCTTCCAATGAGAAAGTAGCAACAATCTGGTTACCATTCTTCTCAATTCTCGGGTTCTTGATACGGATGTAAGGAGTTACCTTGAAATCCAAGGTATTATCACCCTTCTTCACTACCACGCCTTCTTGTTTGAAAGCATAGCAGTTATTATTCTCCATACGGATGTCATAGGTAGCGGCAAAAACCAAATTGTTGCGGTATTCGCCCGTATTCATAATTTTCCAGCTTTGAGTCTGCGGGTTGGCAAAACCTAACTCCACAACTTTCAGTTCGCCTCCGTCTTGAACGTCCATTCCAACCAGCTCACCTGTCTTCTCATCAATAATAGAGCCATGAATAGAGGCATTGGGAGATTCATAGTTATCAATTTCACAAGATGTCAATGCAAACAAACAGCATGAGATCATTAACAATATTTTTTTCATAATCTTCTAAGAATTTAGTATTAATAACCAGGGTTCTGAACTAAGCCATTTGATGCTGTTCCAGGAATAGCACGATAGTATGACTGAGGAGCAAAGGTACGACCGTTCTGTTTTTCATCTCCGTGGAAGTTTGCACGTACAAAGATGTACGAAGGCGTGTCGGTACGCAAGTCAATCATCGGAACGAGAGCCGAACGCATACCACCATTATAGTACACGTGGTTGTCGCGACGACGAACCATATCCCAGAAACGTTTACCTTCAAATGCCAATTCTACACGACGCTCTTTCAATACATTCTCCAAAGTAAGAGGAATGTTATCCTTATGAGCAGCACGATGACGGAGAGCATTCAGCAAGGTAGCAGCCTTGTTCTGATCGCCCTTACCACTTTCAACTACAGCCTCGGCATAGTTCAAATAGATTTCTGCCAAACGAATGTCGATAAACGGAGTAGTAATGGAGTTATCACGGCTGGACAAAGAAGAGAATTTTTCTTCTTCCATATACTTACGTACCGAGAAACCGGTAGTAGTATAGTTACCATTTTCTGAGTTACCAATGTTACCGAAACCAGAGTAGCCACTTGTACCTTCGGCACCAAAAGCAAAGTAAGTCTTTCCATCTTTACCCTGAGCAGAAGAGTTGTTATAAACAACGACTTTTCCTGAAGTTTCTACCAAACCACCTTGCATCAAGATAGGTACACTGGCATAGCTTGATCCGGGAATGATGACACTGGCTTGCAGACGTGCATCCTTATTCAAGAAAGGTTCAGACAAGCTGCTATATTGAATGTAAGGATCGGTAGACTTCACATTACCTTCCAACTGAACATTAGGTACATTGGCTTCATTGCCATCTGCACGAGTCTTGATAGGAGCACTCTTACCTGTACCATCATCGGTATAATCTTCGAACAAATCGACCAAATCAAGCGTAGGGCTGAAACGTCCGTAACGCAAAGCACCCGGATTTACCTGTGCCAAGCTGTAATACAAAGACCAACCATGACCTGAACGGTTGTTATTAGTCGAACCATCTACATAGCCACGAGACAGCAACACTTCATCTACCGGAGTAGACTGTATAAAGAGCTTTTGGAAATTTTGACGAGCTTCGTCTATGCTACCCGGATTGGCTCCATACAATGCACCACCATAATTATTCAGAATTTCATCTGAAGCAGCAATACATTCACCATAGAAATAATCAGCTTCGCCTTTGCTTAAACCAACCAATTTCTGATTAACAGCTTCACCTGCCAACGGAGCCTTGTCCCAATATTTGGCCAAAGAAGCAGCGAACAATGCCGCACGCGACTTCATACCCAATGCGCCCCATTTTGTGAAACGATAACCGTCACGAGCAACAGGAAGATCCTTTGCAGCTTCGCCAAACTCGTTAATAACGAATTTCCAAGTGTCTGATTCTGTACTACGCGGCACTCTCAAAGCTTCTGAATCACCCGGCACATAATCACCATCTTGCACGCGGTTAATGATAGGCACACCACCGTAACGCTTCACCAAACCAAAATAGATGTAAGCACGGGCAAAGCGAGCCTCAGCAATCATACGAGTAGCATCTGCTTGACTCAAAAGCCCTTTTTCTTGTGAAGATGTCACAGTTTCTATAAAGATATTCACCTGACGAATCTCATCATAAGGCCAATAATCGAAACCTTCTGTAATACCTCCACCACCTTCACTACGGGCAGCTTCATCAGAAAGGAAAGCAATGTTGGAAGCACCGTTTACACCGTCATAGTTACGGGCATTGAAACCTGTGTAGGGACGGAATACAAAATCTTCCATAGGGACTGCGGCATAAACAGTAGCCAATAAAGCCTTCATACCACCATCAGTTTCAGTCAGTTTGTCGCCGGACACTTTATCAAGCGGCTCCAATTCCAAGAAGCTATCGCAACTTGAAAGTCCTACAACCGCACATAGGGCCAGAGCGGATAATATGTTTTTCTTCATAATAATCTAAGTATTAAAAATTAATATTCAAACCAATATTATATGATTTCATCAACGGATAAGCCAAGCTGGCACCCCAGTCGCGTTCTTCACGTTCGGGGTCTGCATCTTTCAACAAAGAGTTACAGAATGTCAAGAGGTTGAAACCATTTACAAAGACACGCAGGTCGCTGATACCCACCTTACGAGTAAGATTCTTCGGAAGTGTGTAACCCAATTCCAAGCTCTTCAAACGCAAGTAAGTAGCATTCGGATTCCAGAAAGGAATAGCACCTACACCCCAGCTGTTACCATTATCCTGTGTACCGACGAAGTCACGACGCAAAGCGGGGAACTTACCAGATACCCATTGAGTAGCAGGATTGTAGGGGTCATCAGTAACGTTAGCTGTATGCCAACGGTCCATATACTTCTTCATCAAAGTCGGGTTAGTCTTCGAACCGTAACCGAATACGTCATCATTAGCATAACCGATTACATAACCGGCAGCACCCTGCAACAGAATGTTCAGGTCGAAGTTCTTGTAAGTGAATCCCAAGTTCATACCAAACTGGTAAGGAGGATTGGCTCCTGCACGACGTGATTCAGGCAACTGGTCTTCATAACCAATTACACCGTCACCATTGCGGTCAATAATACGGAATGCACCGGGAAGCATCATGGAGTTACCATTGCTGCCACCATACAGAGGTGCTCTTTCAAATTCGGAAATATTCTGGAACTGGCCGTCTGTCTTCTGAATCCACATACCACCACCTGAGTGATCCCACATACCGCCGATGGTACGATTATCATGACCATTCAAGAAGCGGTCCATTGAACTTTGGTAAGGATTGTGTTCTACATCCAAGAATTTGTAACGAGTGAACGAGTAGTTGGCACTGATGGTATAACCAAAGTCCTTACCAATCTTACCGCGTGTTCCGAGTTCAATTTCAAAACCGGTGTTTTCTTCCGAGTTAATGTTTTCTTTCGGGAAGCTGGCACCGAATGTATTCGGAATATCCATGATGCGGCTTGCCAAGATACCATCGTTGACACGACGATAAACTTCGACAGTACCGAACAATTTACCATTCCACAAATCAAAGTCCACACCGATGTTAGCAGTCTTGGTTACAACCCATGACAGATTATCAAGAACCACACCCGGAGCAACCATACCCATGGTCAGCTTATCATTAAATACATAACCTTTTTCACCTTGTGTATATGCAGCCACGTATTGGAACGGATCACCGGCATCGTATCCACTCTTTCCGTAAGAAGCACGGAGTTTCAAGTTAGAAACAAACGGCAGACCCTCTTTGATGAATTTCTCTTCAGACATACGCCAACCGGCACTTACCGAGGGGAAGAAAGCCCAACGATGTCCAGGAGCATAACGATAAGAACCGTCGTAACGTCCTACAACTTCCAACAAATATTTGCCAGCATAATCATAGTTGGCACGTACCAAATATGCAGCCAGACGAGTTTCTCTGCGGTAACCGCTATTGGTTGCTGTACTGGCATCAGCCTGATTCAAAATGTCGTTCGTGAAATAACCGTCATACAAACGACGTCCATACAATTCATCGTAACGGCTACCTGACAGTTCGACAACTCCGGTAGCACTAATGTTGTGGTTGCCAAAGCTATTTGCATAGTTCACCTGTGCACGTCCATAAAGTCTTTGGAAAATACCCATTGTGTTCTGATAACGGTTTTCACCAAAAGTCTTAGTCGGCTGGTCAGTGAAGTAGTCGTACAACTGATAAGATTTCTGCAATTCTGAGTTGTTGCGGTTGTTACCATTGAAAGAACCCAAGATACCTAAGCTCAAACCCTGTACGAAAGGAACTCTCCAAGTCAAATCGAAGTCTGCGGAGTAGTTCACACCACGATTACGACGATATCCGTCTACATTCGGGTCAACCAAAGCTGCCGGATTCTTACTTTCGGGAGCAATATCAGAATAGTGGTTTGTAGACCCCATAGCGTAAGGACCTACACCACGGTCATTTACCAACAAAGTCTTGAAAGTCCACATAAAGTCTTCTCTCGGACGCTGTGTTTGGTCCCAACGACCGGCCACTTTAACGTTCATGGTCAATCCCTTAGCCAACTCGGCTGTCAAGTTTGAACGGAAAGTGAAACGTTCGTAATACTGCACATTGTTTTTCAACAAACCGTTATCGCGGTTGTAACCGGCACTTACAAAGTATTTCACCTTTTCATTACCACCACGAATAGAAAGAGTATGGTTCGTAGCGAAGGCCTGCTTGTTCATATACATATCAATCCAGTCCCAATCACGATAACCTTCTACACCATTCTTATATTTATCCAGAATGTCTTGTGAATAAACTTCAGCCTTCTTACCGTTGCGGCTCATTTCGTTTTCCATCATACGGAATGTATAAGCGTCTACAGTTTCTTCCATACCGGTAGCATGCTTAATACCGAACAAACCGGAGTAAGAAACACGTGTCTTTTCGGAAGCACCTTGCTTGGTAGTAACAATGATAACACCGTTAGCCGAGTTCATACCATAAATAGCAGCCGAAGCATCTTTCAAGATAGAGATATTCTCGATATCTTCAGAGTTAAGTTGGGCAAACTCTTCATATTCACGTGTTACACCGTCGATTACGATCAACGGTTCACCACCACCACGAATACTGATCATGTTATCGAAGGTACCCGGTTCACCCGTTTTCTGACGAATCATAAGACCCGGCATCTTACCTTGGATATTATTGATAAGGTTCTCACTCTTAGTGGTCTGAATAGTTTCAGAAGTAATCGCTGTTACAGCACCCGTCAATGACTGCTTCTTCTGAACACCATAACCCACAACGACAACCTCATCCAACACTTCGGCATCTTCTGCCAATACAATGTTGAAAGAAGTCTTACCATCTACACGGATTTCTTGAGTCTTATAACCTACATAACTTACAAGAAGAGTAGCAGTCGGAGCCACATTGCTCAGTGTAAAGTTACCATCAATGTCGGTAATCACACCGTTGCTGGTACCTTTCACCAAAATACTGGCACCGATAATCGGTTCACCCGTTGCATCAGCCACAGTACCTTTTACGGTGATCGCCTGCATAGTAGCCTGTACTTCCTCGGCTCCTACAGCCTTATCATAAAGGATTATATTACGGTCCAACACCTTATAGCCTATATTGGTTCCTTTGAACATATCGTTCAAAACCTTGAATATAGTTTTGTTATTTACCTGAACCGATACACGACGATTTACATCAACTTGTTTGTTGTTGTAGAAGAATACGAATTCGGTGCCCTGCTCCAATTCCGTCAATACTTCATCGACCGTTCTGTCTTCAAGCGCAAGGCTTACCATTGTTTTTTGAGCATAACTATCATTGGCAAAAGTCAT
>NZ_MSHA01000080.1:0-1838 GCF_001940965.1 Bacteroides sp. Phil13
CGCTAGTTCCTGACGAATTGCACTGACGATTTTAGGATTGGTCAGTGGATGAAGCGGATCAATCTGAACACCACAAAATAACTGGTAATGAATATTACCGTTTAAAGGTTCAATCAGTTGTGAATCTGAAAAGTTAGTATAGGACTTCAGGACCATCAAGGCTATTTTACCCTCAGGAGAAAAATAACTTTTACGACCCAAAGCAGAGGACTTCAAATGCATTTCTCGGGCCAGTTCCGAGAAAGGAAACAGGGCATGGAGGCGACCTAATTCACTCGTTGCAAAACTTTGACGATATTTTTTAGCATATCGAACTCGGTAAAACCTAAACGAGGTTCGATTTCTGATTTTTTTTGTATCTTTACCATGTGTTTTTAGTTTAGATTACCCCGTTTTGGCCGTCAAACCGTTTTTTTTTGGGGGAATGCTTAAAGATACAAAAAGGCAACTAACTCGCAATGAATTAGTTGCCTTAAATTTTATTATTTTAGGAATATCCCTAATTAGTGAATCTTCAACCTTTCTATTTTCTGCTGTCTCACGTTATCCATAGGTTCAGCATGATAAGAAACTATAGAAAAATTAATTGTACGCAGATCAATGCTCCTAATCGTACTATCATACATAGTACGAAAATAGATTACCCGGTTCCTCATATCTGTAGCTGACGTCCATTGTGTAGCACTTGGAATATCAACAGGAGCTTTTCCCTCCGAAAATTCTATTCCAATAGGAATATCGAAATTATTCAATATTTGAAAACACTGTAGAACAGTTTCGAGAACAGTAGACTTTTGCGGAGCCGTAGCCTGATAAAAAGCAGCTCGTACAAAACGTGATGGAGGAGTTACATCGCCAGGAAGTCCTAAGAAACCGCTGCCTGCTCCAAAAGAAGATAATTCAAGATTCCCTAAGCCATGTGTCTGTGCGGTTCCGGGATAAAGATTGACGTAATTATTCAGATTAGTCAAATGCCATTCAAATCCTGGCGAATTCGTAAGAACTCCCAGATTATTTTCATAAAAGTGAGTTTCTTTGCCGATTATTTCTAATACAAGTTGACGTCCAGTCTGGTCAGCAAAACGCCAATGTACAGTAGATGCACGCGAATCGATGTTTATAATATGTACATTGGTAACGGCTTCCTTCACTTCTTCAAGAGTAGTACACTTTCCAAGTATCCAAGAAACGAGCTGAAAATCAGATATACTACTATCTGCCACTTTTTTATCATAATCTTCATATTCTCCATAATGTGGAAAATAAAACAGACCAGCCGAGAGTCCGGCTTCATTAATTCCTTCTGCAATAAATTCTTTTTGCTCAACAGCCAATCCTACATACCCATAACGAGCGATGAACACCATGCCATTCTGTCCATCTGGTGTAAATGATTGCTCAGAATAACCTCTCGGAACAATTACATACTGACTATTCAGATTACTCCCACCCCACTCGATTGTCCGTGCTACAACTGCTGTACCATTCTGACTTTTTAAAGTTATACCTGTACAGGCCATAGCAGACAATGTTCCCCAAAACATATAGCCTACTACTACTGAAATGAAAAATAAATTTAGTTTCATATTAATTATTTCTTAGGATGAAAAAACAATAAAAACATAAGAATAAGTTCGACAAACGATTTGTCTTGATATATAAAACATACCCAGAAGGTAAATTGTTTACCCCTAAAGTATATACAGAACAAGGTAACCGACATGAATAGTAGTTTAAAAGCAGACAGCAACACACACCATTGAAGGGTATGGAAATACACAAGAATTGCTTAGACCACCATTTTTGACCGAAGTGGAGAAAAAGAAAAAGCTCTGAAA
>NZ_MSHA01000081.1:0-40419 GCF_001940965.1 Bacteroides sp. Phil13
TTTTAATCGTTCGTTTAAAAGATGGCATTTTAACCTGTATCTTCCCTAAGATTCTTTCGATAAAAAAACAAGTTTAAAATCACAATTTTATTTCAGGGATAACTCACTATGGATTAGTAACATATGACATTTATTAAAGAGAAAATCGATTTTATCTATCAGAATATTTTGTTGTTTCATTTCAAGGCATTATCTTTGCGCATATTAAACGAACGATTAAAAGACGTTTTTCTTTATTAATCCATTCGTCTTCAATATATTAAAAGTAGATAACGACTTGATTTATCTATTTCGGCTTGAAAGAGGAAATGTCTTGCTCAAGCCGCGAAGCGTATCCATACCTAAAGTAATATCCTCGATTTTATTTATTGCAAGTGGTTGAAACTCAGAAATATTGGTTTGCAGCTCGTACACGTGATAAGCAAGAATTTGCAATTGGCAAGTTTCTTGAGAAGCTGAAATCAAACGAAAATTTGGATATTGACTATTATCTGCCGACTAAAATTGTAATATCTCAGTTGAAACACCGTCGGAAGCGTAGTGTAGTCCCTGTTATCCGCAATTTAATTTTCGTTTGTGCCACCAAGCAAACAGCCTGTGACATTTCTAATGTTTATGGTGTACAGCTTTTCTATATGAAGGATCTTTTCACTCACTCCATGCTTGTCGTTCCCGACAAACAGATGAAGGATTTCATGTTTGTCATGGATTTGAATCCGGACGGTGTCAGCTTTGACAATGAACCTCTCACAATAGGGAATAAAGTCAAGGTCGTTAAAGGCGATTTTCGTGGTATTGAAGGAGAAATTGCTACAGAAGCCAATAAGACATACGTCGTTATTCGTATTAATGGTATTTTGACAGCCAGTGTAAAAGTACCAAAATCCTATCTGAAGATAATAAAATAATATTTAATCATATCATACTCATATTTCAATGAATGATCTGCTTTCTTGTGCTCGTGAGCTTCAGCATTTGGCTCATAAGCTTATGTATCTTGGCATGGATGGTGAACCCATCTATTCAGATGATTTTACTCGACTGAACAAGGAGGTTCTTGTAGAATCGGATTCTCTTTTTGCCGCAAAAAGTTCCGGTATCGAAGAAGAAGCCAACCTTTGTTTAGCTCTTCTGATGGGCTATAATGCCACCATCTACGACAATGGAGATAAAAGAGAAAAGAAACAAGCTGTTTTAGACCGCATCTGCAATATTTTGAAACAGCTTCCCCCTTCTTTGCTAAAAGTCCGTTTGCTGGCTTTTTGTTATGGGGAGATTTATGAAGAATCCTTGCTTCAAGAGGCCTATGGCATTATTGATGGTTGGGACAAGGCAACTTTGAATTCTGAACAAACAGAAATCATAGAAGAGTTGAAAAATATTGCGGATAATCCTTATCCGTTTGAGGAGATAGAAGAGTAAGATTAGAAGATTTGTCTGATACGTTAAGACATAAAACTGTCCGTGGTGTTGGATGGAGCTTTATTGATAACATAGCCAGTTCCGGTATCGCCTTTTTGGTGGGATTAGTGCTTGCTCGTTTATTGACTCCTGCGGAATATGGCGTAATGGCAATGATAGCTATATTTATAGCTGTTTCCACTTCCATTATTGACAGTGGTTTTTCCAATGCACTTATCCGGAAAGTACACGTAAAACGAGTTGATTATAATACTGTTTTCTATTTTAATCTGACTGTCAGTATTCTTGTTTATGTGCTTTTGTATTTTGCTTCTCCGGCCATTAGTGTATTTTTCAAAGAACCCATCCTGGTAGAAGTTACAAGAGTTATAGGGTGGGTGTTGATTATCAATGCACTTGCCATCATCCCTCGCACCCAATTTGTGAGGGAGGTAGATTTCAAGACACAAACAAAAGTCTCTCTGATTTCCTCTATCAGTAGTGGAGTTATTGGAATAGGAATGGCATTAGGAGGTATGGGGGTGTGGAGTTTGGTTGGTCAGCAACTTTCCCGTCAATTTCTGAATACACTATTTTTATGGATATATAGCAAATGGCATCCGGTATGGGAATTCTCTACGAAGAGTTTTAAAGAACTCTTTGGTTTTGGATCCAAACTATTACTCTCGGGCTTGTTGGACACTATTTATAAAAATATCTATTATATCATCATCGGGCGTTTCTATACTTCTGCGCAATTGGGCCAATATACCCGTGCCGAGCAATTCAATACGATATTTTCCAGTAATTTGACCACCGTTGTCCAACGTGTCAGTTATCCGGTTTTAAGTTCTATTCAGGAGGAGCCGGAACGCTTGCGTGAAGCTTATCGGAAGGTGATAAAGATTACCATGCTGATAACCTTTGCCTGCATGTTGGGATTGGCTGCTGTAGCGAAACCTTTGATTATTATCTTGATAGGCGAAAAGTGGTTGCCTGCCGTTTACTTTTTGCAAATCATCTGTTTTAGCGGCATGCTTTATCCTCTTCATGCCATAAATCTGAATATTCTTCAGGTGAAAGGACGTTCGGACCTATTCTTGAAGTTAGAAATTATAAAGAAAATAATAGCTGTTGGTCCCATTGTTATTGGTATCTTTTGCGGTATTGAATATATGCTTTGGGGAAGTGTGATAACTTCGTTTATAGCTTATTTTCTGAATAGCTATTATTCGGCAAGCTTAATAGATTATCCGACAGGAAAACAGATAAAAGACATACTTCCCACTTTTGTAGTTTCTTTAGTGGTAGCATTTGTCATGTGGGGACTTTCTCATTGGAATATTCCTGTTTATGCATTATTGTTCATTCAGATTTCGGTAGGAGTATTCTTAGCTTTAATTATTTATGAGAAACTGCATCTTGACGAATATCTTGAGATCAAGCAGTTGGTGCTTTCTGCGCTCAGACGTAAGTAGAAAATCAAAAACAAATTAATTGTAGTAAGATGGAAAATAAAGTAATTACGGTTACTTCTCCATTACTTCCTTCACTGGACGATTTCATTCCTTATCTGCAAGACATCTGGAATCGCAAGTGGCTGACCAATAATGGTCATTATCATCAGGAATTAGAGAAGGCGTTGTGTGAATATTTAAAAGTACCTTATATCAGTCTTTTTACTAACGGTACGTTACCTTTGATGTGTGCACTCCAGGCGTTACGTATAACGGGAGAAGTAATCACGACTCCTTATAGTTTTGTAGCTACTACCCATTCTTTGTGGTGGAATGGCATAAAACCTGTGTTTGTTGACATTGACCCCGAAACTTGCAATATTGATCCCGATAAGATAGAAGCAGCAATTACCCCAAAGACTACAGCTATTATGCCTGTACATGTTTATGGAAAACCTTGTGATACGGAACGCATTCAGGAGATAGCCGATAAATATGGACTGAAGGTGATTTATGATGCTGCCCATGCCTTTGGGGTGGAGGTAAATGGAAAGTCAATCCTAAACGCAGGAGATATGTCAACATTGAGCTTTCATGCTACGAAAGTTTATAATACTATAGAGGGAGGTGCGCTAATCTGTCATGATGAAAAGACAAAAAAGCGTATTGATTATTTGAAGAATTTCGGTTTTGCGGGAGAGACAGAAATAGTTGCTCCTGGTATTAATGGGAAAATGGACGAGGTTCGTTCTGCTTATGGCTTGCTTAATTTAAAGCAAGTGGATGCGGCTATTGAATCCAGGCGTCAGGTTGCTGTCAAGTATCGGGAAGCATTGAAAGATGTTGAGGGTATCAGTTTTATGGAAGATATGCCGGGTGTACGTCACAACTATTCTTATTTCCCGATTTTCGTGGATGCTGAAAAGTATGGCATGACCCGTGACGAACTTTATTTTAAGATGAAAGAGCAGAATGTGCTAGGCAGGCGATATTTCTATCCGTTGATAAGTGAGTTTTCTACTTATAGAGGACTGGAGTCTGCAAGAGCTGATAATTTGCCGATAGCGCATAAGATAGCAAATAGCGTGATATGTTTGCCGATGTACTTTGGCTTGGTAGAGGAGAATTTGGAATGTATAATTGAAATTATTGCAGAATGAATATTTTGGTTTTAGCTGGGGGAGCAGATCAAATTGCTCTTATACAGGAATTAAGGAGTAGGAATGTACAAAATATAGTACTTATTGATTATTATGAAAATCCTCCAGCTAAAAAATATGCGGATAAACATGTTGTGGCAAGTACACTTGATGTGGAAGCTGTAAAAAGAATAGCATTGATGGAAAAGGCTGATTTAGTTTGTACGGCATGTACTGATCAGGCATTATTGACAGTTGCACAAGTTTCAGAGGAACTTTTATTGCCGTGTTATATTTCTTATCAGACAGCATTGAATGTTACGAATAAATCTTATATGAAAAAAGTTCTGAAAGAATTTAATATTCCGACATCTCAATATGCAATTTTAGATTCTTTTGATAATACTGCTTTAAATAATTTTCATTATCCTTTAGTTGTAAAACCTGTTGATTGCAATTCTTCAAAGGGAGTTAAGAAAGTATTCACAGAAATGGAATTGCATGTGGCTTTGGAATCGGCAATATTATATAGTCGTACAAATACAGCAATTGTAGAAGAGTTTAAAGAAGGTGAAGAAATATCTGCTGATTTCTATGTTGAGAAGGGAATTGCCAAATTTCTATGTGCGACGAATTCTGCTAAAATGAGGAATACACATTCGTTTACTATTCTGCAGAGTCGCTATCCTGCTATTGGAGATGAACAGAAAGGGGAATTATTAAGAATAGCTCAGCAGATAGTAGATGCTTTTCATTTGGAAAATACACCGCTATTGGTGCAGTTAATACTGAAAGATAATCATTTTGACGTATTGGAATTCAGCACACGAATGGGAGGTGGCTCCAAATATAAATTAATAGAAGTTTTGTCAGGTGTTAACATTATGTCAAGTTATGTAGATTTGATTTTAGGGGAATCTCCTCGTATGGCACCTTGGGAGAAAGTAAAATATGCAGTAATGAATTATATTTACTGCTATCCTGGAATCATTAATAGTTTTGAGGGATTCAAAAACTTGTTGGACAATTCTTTTATAGAGGAGTATTTTTTGTATAAAACGGAAGGAATGGAGATAACAAAAGCTGAAACGAGTGGTGACAGGGCGGCAGGTTATTTAGTAGTGGCATCAACCGAACAGGAACTGCAAGAAAAAGTTAGTTATATTGATTCACAACTTGCAATTCTTAATAATAATGGTGTTGATATAATGTGTCATGGTTTATCTGATTTAGTTTTATGAACCCACCCAAAATTACTATAATTGGTGCTGGTAACGGAGGGCAGGCGATGGCCGGTCACTGTGCAGCTTTAGGAGTTCATGTTTGTTTATATAATCGTGATATGGAACATATCTTTTCTATAGCCCAGAGTCATTTGATTAGATTGGAAGGGGTTTTAGAAGAAGAAGGTTATATTGATTTAATTACTGATGATATAAAAGAGGCCGTTGAGTTTTCCAATATAATTTTGATTGTGACTACAGCCACTGCACATCGTAATATAGCTGAGCAAATACTTCCCTATTTAAAAGATGGACAGATTATCATTTTGAATCCGGGAAGGACATGCGGAGTTTTAGAAATTGCTAATATTTTGGCGAAGAGACCTAATTTGAATATACATATAGCAGAAGCTCAAACATTGGTTTATGCTTGTAGAATACTGTCTCCCGGAGTAGTCAATATTATTGGGGTTAAAGATAGAGTAATGTTGTCCGGACGCAATATGGATGAAACGGAACTTATACTAAATCAAATTCGCTCTATTTTTCCTTGCTTTATACCAGCAAAGAATTTGATTCATACGAGTTTGGAAAATATCGGTGCTATATTTCATCCTGCTGTTGTTCTGTTCAATGCGGCCACCATAGAGCGAAATAATCCATTTTATTTTTATCGTGATATAACCCCTAATGTAGCATCTTTTATTCAAAAACTTGATGAAGAACGTTTGAATATAGGCAAAGCGTACGGGGTAAATTTGATGGCTGTTTATGATTGGATGACTTATGCATACCCAGGAACGTGGGGGAATGGATTATGCGAACGTATGCGTAATAATCCTGCATATCATGATATATTGGGACCCGGCTCTATCTTTACCCGACAATTAACGGAAGATATACCTACTGGATTAATTCCAATGAGTGAATTGGGAAAAAAAGTGGGTATTTCAACCCCTTTAATGGATTCAATAATTATATTGTCTTCGGCATTGTTGGGGATTGATTTTAAATGGCAAGGGCGTACTTTGGAAAACCTGGGACTTTCTCATCTGGAAAAGGATGATATACTAAATTTATTATCATGACGCGTTTACAAGAAAATGAAATTTTTGGATTAGTAAAGACGGATATTGACGTACATACTTTGGGAATAACCACAATAGCGCATTTGTTAAGAGACTGTGGTTATGAGTGCTATATTTCTCCCAATGAGATATCTGTTGCAGTAGAGAGTATATATAAGTTGAATAATTTTTCATTGCTTCAAAAATGGATTTCTGACCATAATATAACTCGTATCGGTTTTAGTTATCGATTAGATCCTAGTGAAGCAAAAGACTACTTTTGCCATCTTTTCTATGAAATGAAGAATCATAATCTTTTCGTTGAAAATGGAGGATGTTTGCGAGGGGTATTTTTTGCAGGTTTACCTGATGCTTGTTTACTGGTAAAAAGAGAATTGGGTGAGCAGGTACTAGTTTTTCCGGGCGATGAAACTCCAATAGAATCACTTCAAAAATTAGGTGTTCCGGAGTCTAAATTTCCAAAAGATTTGAAACTGAATTCAGAGTATGACAATATGCGCTGGGCTTTTGCTAAAGATTTAATTGAGTCTGAGACTTATAAATGTATAACTCCGCAGGATCATTTGGGATATATTGAGGCTGGGAAAGATAGTGATTCTTTCATTAAAAGAGTAAACTATTGCAAGGAACGTCATACCCTTCCTTTAATTCGTGCTCATGTTGGTCCTTATAATCCCAATCGTTTAGAAGCTATAAAAGAATTTTTTTCATGGGAAAAGGATTTAGCCAAGGCGCATCTTTTAGATATCCTTTCTATAGGTTCTTCTCAGTTAACCCAATCAAAGTTTGGGGAGGATTGGAATGGATTGCCTAATGGTGGAGGTATACCTGTTAATTCAGAACAAGAGTATCAGATGATAAAGGAAGCAGCTTCTCCTATGCTTGTAAGAACGTATGCTGGCACAAAGAATGTTCCGGATATGGCTAAGATGCACGAACGCTGTTTAAATATATCTTGGCATGCTTTGTCTTTTTGGTGGTTCTGTGAGATAGATGGGCGTGGTTCTAATTCTGTATTAGAAAACTTGAAAGAACATCTTGAGACAATAAAATATATTGCAAGTACTGGCAAACCGCTTGAGCCTAATGTTCCTCATCATTTTGCATTTAGAGGTACAGATGATATATCATATATTATATCAGGATATCTAGCAGCAAAAAGTGCGAAGAAATTAGGTATAAGAAATCTGATTTTGCAGAATATGCTGAATACTCCCAAATATACTATTGGTTTGCAGGATTTAGCTAAAGGCAGAACGATGCTACAATTGGTTAGAGAATTGGAAGATGATAACTTTACCGTTCATTTGCAGTCTAGAGCTGGGTTGGATTACTTTTCACCGGATTTGGATAAAGCTAAAATACAATTGGCGGCAGTCACGGCTTTAATGGATGACATTGAGCCAAATGATAGAGATAGTCCTGAAATAATTCATGTTGTAAGTTATTGTGAAGCCGTGCGTTTAGCTACTCCTCCCGTCATTAATGAAAGCATTCAAATAACTTTGGCGGCATTAAACAAATACAGAAAATTAAGGGCTATTGGTCAAATTGAAAACATGGCTTATAATCAAGAATTGAATGAGCGTACAGAAGATATGTATCAAGAGGCCAAAGAGGCAATACGTATTTTAGAAAGATATATACCCAATTTATATACTGCAGAAGGACTGTATCGCGTATTTAAGGAAGGTTTTTTGCCAGTTCCTTATATGATAGATTCTAATAACAAATATAATGAAGCTACCATGTGGAATACAGCGATTAAAAATGGTGGCATTAGGGTTATTGATGAAAAAGGAAAAGTAATTAGAACATCTGTTCGTTATGATAAAATAATCTCATGTCATGGATGAATTTGAGAAGGCATTGCAAGAACGCTTCTTGTTGCAGGAAGAATATTTAGGAGATAATAAACCTGTTAATGAGAGTTTCCCTTTAGTTTCTGTTACAGTAACCACTTATCAGCATGTTAATTATATAAGGGACTGTCTAAATGGAATATTAATGCAGAAAACAGATTTCCCTTATGAAATAATTTTAGGAGAGGATGGGTCGTCTGATGGTACTCAAGAAATATGTAAGGAGTATGCGGTAAGATATCCTGATAAAATTCGATTATTTATTCGTGATAGAAGAATTTCGCAATTTGTAAGAAAAGATGGGACTGTTTCTCGTTTTAATGGCATTTGGAATAGAATGTCTGCAAGAGGTAAATATATAGCATGGTGTGAAGGTGATGATTATTGGACTGATCCTCTAAAATTGCAGAAGCAGGTGAATATACTTGAGTCAGACAAAAATATAGGCTTTGTTTATTCAAAATTCCAATTAGTCAATTTAGACAATATGCTTATTGAAAACTCTTCAACTGTGTCAAATCAATTATCCCACTCCAAAACAGGATATTTATTACCCTCTTTACTGCGCAATAATTTTCCACAAACTCTCACTGTTATGTTTAAGAAAGAACTGTTGGCTAATTTCGACAAATATTATAGTTATGGCTATGATTGGCCTCTCTTCATTCACATATGTGGAAAGTGCAAATCGGTCTTCTTAAAAGATGTAACCGGATGTTATCGGATAAATCCTAATGGAATGATGGCTTCCGGTACATTGAAAGATGTGGATAATGGTGGTTTTACCACTTTAAATGGAGCTTTTAGAGCGTATTTGTGCGGGGAATATAAAGCTGCTTCTATTTTGGATAAACTGAAAATTAATGTGTATATGTATTATCGCCTTTCTAAAGGTGATATCAAAGACTCTGTAGAGTTGGAGAACTGTGTCAAAAGTCGTTTGCTGTATCAACTAATGCGAAGGATGACATTTGTTTGGGCTTTTTTTCTAAAAAAGAAATGATGAGCGTTTTTGTTGTAATGCCATTAAATTTTTTGCTGTATTTTGGTACCTTCATTTTTTCTTATAGAAAATCTGGGTTCACTATATATTCCTTTGTATGGTTGATGTATTCTATATTTGCGGCTTTCAGTGTTTATCTCTGTTTGTCCGGATTATATTGGAGTGTTATGTATACATCATCTTATGAATACGAACCACTTTCTCCAATACCATTTTTTATCAATTATTTTTGTGTTTATTTGATATTAATGCCTCTGAATAAAATCAAGGTTGAGAAAATGAATTTCTCAACCTTACTCTATTCCCGGAGAAATTGGAATATAGTTTATGTCTTATTTGCTATTGATATTATATATGCATTGATTAAACTAACACAGCTGAAAACAGCCATTTCTTTCGGTTTTGGGAATATACATAGCATGGGAGGAGATAATATTTCAGATTTGTATTATAGTGGGAATCCATTAGCTAGACTTTTTAATTCTATAGGACGTTTTTCACATGTGATGATTGTTCCTTTTGTTTTATTATATATTTTCAGGGGTTATAAATGTGCTGAATGCTCTAAAAAGTTCTTAGTGTCTTATTTGATAGTATTTTTATTTAATGCTCTATCAATAGGTTTGACTACAGGGTCAAGAGCAAATTTGTTTTTTGGCATACTAAATCTATCTTTTTTCTTCATTCTTTTCTGGAATACTATGTCTTACAGATTCAGAAGAAAAGTTTTGTGGGTGGCAGTTGCTGTTGTCGCAATACTGTTTGTTGTCGTTGCTCAAATTACCGAAGAACGTTTTGGGGAGAATGTAAAGAGGACAGCAGTGGATTCAATCTATGAATATCTTGGAGAAACATTTCCTGTTCTAGGTTATGAATATTGGGACAAAGTGAATTTTACTGGAGGAAAAAGATTGTTTTCTGAGTTTTTTAGCTTATTTGATAGTAGTTTTAAAGCTGGAGATAAAAGTGATTGGTATCATTATACAGGGGTAAGAGTGGATTGGTTCAAAACGGTGTATGGTGATTTATATATAGAGTTTGGTCCCGTATTGCCAGTAATAATTCTATTTATTATAGCTTTTTCCTTTACTATATACTTACGAAAGGGGAGTGGAGTATCCTGCTATAGGATAAGTGTTATTTATAAATATTATTCTTTTTCTGTAGGAGGAATATTTGGCTTCCTTAATATGTGTTCTATTTTTGATATAGTGGTAATCTTTTTGACTTTCTTGATGCCTTATTTTTTGCAAAAACAATTCTGCTCCAAATCAATCGTTAACACGTTAGACTGAAAAATGACTAAAAAAAGATATGCTGTAATATTGTTGAATTACAATACAGTTGAAGATGCAGTAATTGCAGCATCAAGTATTGTAGAGAACGCTATATCTGATGATTATGTGATATGCTTCGTAGATGGCTGTTCAACTAAAAATAATCAGGTCGAAATATTTATTTCTGCCAACATTCACAATACTTGTGTTTTAAAATTAGATGAGAATGTCGGATATGCAAGAGGAAATAATGCCGGGGTTCGATATCTGTTAGAGAAGTATGAGATTGACTATTTGGTAATAATGAATCCGGATGTTGAAATTAGGACAAAGGGGTTAGTTGACAATCTTATTGATACCTTGTCTGAATTAGGTGAGCATTATTGTGGAATTCAGCCGTTAGTATGGACGCCTCACATTAGTAATGAAGCAAACAGACAAATTTGTATTAGAAAGGTTTATAGCTATTTTGATTGCATAATGGATAGCTTTTATCCTATTCGTAAACTATTTACCAGAAAATACCAAGAAATGGTATACTATAAAGAACGTCCATATGAGAGATTAATCGATTTTGAAGTTCCATCTGGATGCTTTTTCATAATAAAAACAGATGCATTCATGAAGGTTGGCATGTTTGATGAGAGAACGTTCTTGTATGCAGAAGAAATAATTCTAGGTTATAAATTAAAGAAAGAGCATTATAAGTTTATTCTGGATCCATCTTGGTTAGTGATACATGAAGGTGGAAAATCTACAGGATCTCATCATGGTACAGTTTCTAGTAGCTTTGTTGCTAAAGAAGAAATTAGATCTTTAGAAATATATATGAAATATTGTTTAAATTGTGGAAAGATAAAAATTCTTTTGGTGAAACTCCTTTTTATGTTCAATTATTATGTAAAGAAGGCATGTACTCTTGGATACTATAAACAATGAATATGGACAACGAGGAACGTAACAAAATATAAATATACGCAAAGTAACTCAAGGCACGGGAGCTTTCTTCTGAAAGCTTGGGCAGATTATATATTTTATGAGACGCAAAGATATTGATGGAATTTCAGGACTGATGATTGTTTATATGATATTTGTTCATATAGTAAACTTTACTCATACAGGGAATTTCTTTGTGGTTCTAATGCGACCACTTTTCTTTTTCATGCCGTGGTTCTTTTTTAAAAGCGGAATGTTCTTTTTCCATAAAAGTAATAATCAGATGTTTTTAGAGGGTAAAAAACTATTGTATCCCTATGTTAAATACTCGCTTTATGGCATAATAGTTTGGTCGGTAATTTTGTTTTTTTATGGAGAAACTTCTTGGGTAAAATATATATTGTCTCCGTTTTATCAGATATTGAAAGAAGGGGCTGTTATGGGTAATTTACCTCTTTGGTTTCTCGCTTCATTATTTGTTGCTAAATTAATGTACAATACAATATGCAGTCAAAAATATTATTTGACACTTCTGTTTTTATGTATTATAGCTGCATATATACTTGATGTTACAAATTGTAATTATATTGTTTGGTTTGGCAATATTTTGTCTGGACTATTCTTCTTGGGAATGGGACATTTATTAAAAGATGTCCAGTATAAAAAAATAGTGTTTATCATATCTATGCTATTTTATGTGGCATACTTATCAATACCTTCGCTATTCTCTAATGTAGATATGAGAGCTAATCATTGTAATCATGGTTACTATTTACTATATGTATTAGGTTCTTTGAGTGGAATAATTATGATAAATAATATATTTTATTATTTGCCTCAAAATACATCCATATTGCATGCTATTGGTAGTAAATCGATGAATTATTATGTCATCCACTATTTGCTACTAGAGGTTGTTATATTGTTTTCTAATAAAATTTTTCATGTTGATATTGATTCACTATTGATGGTCTTTATTCTATCTCTGAACAGTTTCATTGTGTTACCAATAATTGCTAAATATGTAAATACTTCTAGGTTTATATAATGTTTGAGGTATATCTATTTCTGTGTAATATTGAGTATTTATTTTCTAGTGCGAATCAGTGGGTGAGGTTATAATTGAAGATACTCAGTAAATCATCATTATTGAAATCTGCTTCATCATGAGTTTAACTTAATCCCTGATTCATATTTCTAATTAGTTTAATGATAATTTTATGATTATAGTACGATTATGGGGAGGTTTAGGTAATCAACTTTTTCAGTATTCATTTGGACAATATCTTGAAATTGAAACTGATAAAAAAGTATTCTATGATGTTGCTTCGTTTGGAACATCAGATCAACTGAGAAAGTTGGAATTGTGTTCTTTTATACCTGACATACCGCTTTATAATGCATACTTTACTCGATATACAGGTGTCAAGAATCGTTTGTTTAAAGCTCTATTCCAATGGTCGAATACCTATTTATCAGAAAGCATGTTTGATATTTGTTTGTTAGAAAAAGCAAGAGGAAAAATCTTTCTACAAGGCTATTGGCAAGAGGAAAAATATGCGACATATTTTCCAATGCAAAAAGTACTTAGTGAGTGGAAAAATCCTAATGTTTTATCTGAAATAGAAGAAAACATCCGTTCTGCTAAAATCTCAGTTTCTTTGCATGTACGAAGAGGAGATTATTTTTCACCTAAGAACATTAATGTTTATGGGGTTTGTACAGAGAAATACTATGAGCAGGCTATAGATCGAGCTAATTCCGAAATTGAAGAGGATAAACAGTTCTTTGTTTTTTCAGATGATATATTGTGGGTGAAAAATCATGTATCCTTGCCAGAATCTACAGTTTTTGTTCCTAATCATGAAATATCACAATTTGCATATATCTATTTGATGTCTTTGTGTAAAGTAAATATCATTTCCAATAGTACATTCTCTTGGTGGGGAGCCTATCTTAATCAGCATAAGAATCAACTTGTTATTGCTCCTTCGCGCTGGACTTTTACTTCCAATAAAACTCTTGCTTTGGATAGCTGGACTAAAATTTGATAAGTATGAATCTTGTATACGTAGGTATTCCCTTCTATAATGCCGAAAAATATTTGGATTATGCCATACGATCTGTACTAAATCAGACTTATACCAACTGGAAAATGACTTTGATAGATGATGGAAGTACAGATTCATCATTGGCATTGGCTCGTAAATATACAAGTGATACACGAGTCAAAGTTGTTTCAGATGGGCGGAATAAAGGACTCGTTTATCGTCTGAACGAACTCGTTAAACTAAGTGATTGTAAATATTTTGTTCGTATGGATGCCGATGATATTATGCACCCGCAAAGACTGGAAAAACAACTTAGATATTTGGAAGAGCATCCACAGGCAGATGTTGTTGGTAGCTGGGCATATTCGATTGATACTGGAAATCGAGTTGTTGGCATTTTGAAAAACAAGGTAAATCCGTCTGTAATAGGGGATGTATTTGCTCATGCATGCTTCATACATCCATCAGTAATGGGGAAAAGAGACTGGTTTAGTAATAATCCGTATGACTCAAGATATATTAGAGTTGAAGATATGGAACTTTGGTGTCGCACTATAGAGAAATCTAACTTTTATAATTTGTCTGAACCACTATTATTTTATCGTGAGATAGGTGTTCCGTATTTGTATAAATATCTTTTGTCAATGAAGGGGGTTAGGACTTTAATTATAAAGTATTATAGCGCTAATCTCTTAAAAAGATATGGAATGCTTATTATTAACTATGTAAAATGCTTATTATATGCCTTGTTTACTGTTTTTGGACTACAAAATATCTTGATAAAAAGACGCTCAAATAGTATATCATTTAAGTTGAAAACGGAGGCTTCAAGCAAATTGATGGCTGTTATAAAATAATTATTATGAATATTCTTCATGTTGTGAATATCTCTTTTGTAATTCCCTATTTTTTGGGTAATCAACTTTCATATTTTAATAAAAAAGGCTATAAAGAGTATATTGTATGCAGTAGTTCGCCTGAATTGGAATCTTTTTCCAGAATATATGGTTTTGAATATAAAGAGGTTGAAATCCTGAGAAAAATTTCTGTTATGAAAGATTTTGTGGCAATCTCTAAAACCATGCAATATATTAAATCTAAGCAAATAGATATTGTTGTTGGGCATACTCCTAAAGGGGCGTTAATTGCTATGATTGCAGCTTTCATTTTACGCGTTCCAGTTAGAATCTATTTTAGGCATGGTCTGGTCTATGAGACTTCGATGGGATTCAAAAGGAAGTTGTTAATATCAATAGATAAACTTGTCGCAGCTTTAGCAACTAAAATAGTGTGTGTAAGCCCTTCTCTATATAAGAAAAGTATTGATGATAAATTGAACTTAGTATCGAAACAAGTACTACTGTCTAAAGGTACTTGCAATGGCATTGATGTCGGTCGCTTCAATAAGGAGAACTTAGATTTAAAACGCTTAAAAGATTTGAAGGATAGTTTAGGAATAGCTGATTCTAGTTTTGTAGTGGGTTATACAGGTCGTTTAGTTCGTGATAAAGGTATTGTAGAATTGGTTAAGGCTTTTCAGATTCTTACCCAAAGGCATGATAATATGGTTCTGTTATTGGTTGGGATGATGGAAGAAAGAGATTCTTTACCTATAGAAATTAAACGATTTATACAAGATACTTCTAGCATAATAAATACAGGATATGTTTTAAATTCAATTATAGAATATTATTATGCCCTAATGAATGTTTTTGTTTTTCCTTCATATAGAGAAGGCTTTGGAATGTCAACATTAGAAGCTTCTTCAATGGAATTACCTATAATAACAGCTCGTGTAACAGGGTGTGTTGATTCAATAATTGAAGAACAGACAGGAGTGTTTGTAGAGCATACCCCTGAATGCATAATAAACGCTATTGAAAGGTTTTATTCTAATGAAAAACTTCGACTGAATTTTGGAAAGAATGGACGGAATTTTGTTGTTGATAATTTTGAACAGCATGTAATTTGGACAGAAATAGAGAAATTGTATCAATAATAAATTTAGATTCATAATGAAAAAAATAGCATTGCTTACAGGTATTACTGGACAAGATGGTTCATTTCTTGCCGAATTTTTAATAGAAAAAGGTTATGAAGTTCATGGTATCCTCCGTCGTTCTTCTTCATTTAATACAGGACGTATAGAGCATCTATATCTGGATGAATGGGTACGTGACATGAGGCAACAGCGACTAGTTAATCTTCATTATGGTGACATGACGGATAGTAGTTCATTGATTCGTATTATTCAGCAGGTACAACCTGATGAAATCTACAATCTTGCGGCACAAAGTCACGTAAAAGTGTCTTTTGATGTTCCGGAATATACGGCTGAAGCTGATGCTGTAGGAACGCTTCGCATGCTTGAAGCTGTCCGCATTTTGGGTTTAGAGAAAAAGACGAAGATTTATCAGGCTTCCACTTCGGAACTTTATGGTAAGGTACAGGAAATTCCCCAGAAAGAAACAACACCTTTCTATCCTCGTAGTCCATACGGTGTAGCAAAACAGTATGGTTTCTGGATTACGAAGAATTATCGTGAGAGTTATGGCATGTTTTCTGTAAATGGTATTCTGTTCAATCATGAAAGTGAGCGTCGGGGAGAGACTTTTGTAACCCGTAAGATAACTCTTGCCGTTGCTCGTATTGCACAAGGTTTTCAGGATAAGTTATATCTGGGTAATCTGGATGCCCGTCGTGACTGGGGGTATGCGAAGGATTATGTGGAGTGTATGTGGTTGATGCTGCAACATGATACGCCGGAAGATTTTGTGATAGCTACCGGTGAGATGCATACAGTTCGCGAATTTGCTACTTTAGCTTTTCGTGAGGTTGGCATTGAACTGTACTGGGAAGGTGAGGGTGTTGATGAAAAAGGAATTGATGTGAATACAGGCAAAGTGCTTGTTGAAGTTGACTCGAAATATTTCCGTCCTTGCGAGGTTGAACAATTATTAGGTGATCCTACCAAAGCCAAAACAGTACTTGGTTGGAATCCTACGAAAACTAGTTTTCCTGAGCTTGTGAGGATAATGGTGGCACATGATATGAAGTTTGTGAAGAAATTATATCTTAAGTCGCAAGTTATGGAATAGTAATTAGGATATTCCGATATTGCAAATCACCTTTGTAGAAAATGTTGAGATAATGAGTAAGTCTAAGGCATATAAAAAGCAGGAACTAATAGAGCAGACCGTCAATGAGCCTGTAATGGAATACCGTTCACCTTCTACGATAGGAGAAATAGAATTATTGTCGGACGAAATTATTATTGGGGCAGTAAAATATGCTCAAATAGCTCGTGAAAAAGGCCGGATGATACCTAATAGTGAGGTATATGGATTGTTAGCTGATAGATTGGGATGGAAGTAGTCTGGTCTGATTTGGCTATAGAGTCTCTTTATGATATACTATCATACATACAGGGTTGCTTTGGGAAAAAACGGCAAATAATATTGCTGTTAAAATTATATCTTTTATAGAGTCATTGGGAAGTTCTCCTTACGTAGGTAAGCGACTGTTGCATTTGTCTCAATATGGAGAAATTAGATGCATTTTTTATAAACAAGACCATATTTATTATCAGATTTATGAGGATAGAATTGAAGTGATAATTATATGGGATGGACGACAAGATCCTTGTTGACTACAAAATCTTCTTATTGATTTTCTTACTAAACAGTAAGTATTCGTTTTTTATTTCTGCGATTTTATGAATATTCTTATTACCGGAGTTCACGGTTTCGTGGGTTCCAATTTTGTTATGGCTTTAAAGGAATATCATACTCTTTATGGCTTAGATATTGTTGCACCTGAAAAAGAGGGAGTAGTGAAAACTTTTGCTTGGGAAGATATTGAAACGATCTCTTTCCCTATGCAGAATTTACCCCAGTTTGATGCTATCATTCATCTTGCAGGCAAGGCACATGATACAAAGAATCAGTCTGCTGCACAGACATATTTTGATATCAATACAGGACTGACACAAAAAATCTTTGATTTCTTTCTGGAATCTACAGCAAAGAGGTTCATATTCTTCAGTTCTGTGAAGGCTGCTGCTGATAGTGTAGTGGGGGATATGTTGAGGGAGGATGTGATACCTGCACCAGTGGGACCTTATGGAGAGAGTAAGATAGCAGCCGAGAATTATATTCTTAGTAAGTTGAGAGTTGAGAATGGAGATTTGAGAGTTGCTATGCAGCGTAATAAACTGGTGTATATTCTTCGACCCTGTATGATTCATGGCCCGGGTAACAAGGGGAACTTGAATCTACTTTATAATGTGGTAAAGAAGGGTATTCCTTGGCCTTTGGGAGATTTTGAAAATAAGCGTTCGTTCACTTCTATAGATAACCTTTGCTATGTGGTGGAAGGTTTGCTGACAAAGAATGTAACGAGTGGTATTTATCACATGGGGGATGATGAAGCTCTGTCTACCAATGAATTGATTGCTCTCATGTGTGAAGCTATGGGCAAGGAACCTCACATCTGGAAGATGAACAAGAAAATGATGGAAAGTTGTGCTGGTTTGGGAACATTGCTTCATTTGCCGTTGAATACTGAACGTCTTCGGAAGTTGACAGAGAATTACGTGGTGAGTAATGAGAAGATTAAAGCAGCACTTGGCATTGAACGAATGCCTGTTCGTGCTGCTGATGGGATTATGAAAACGATCTTATCGTTTTCAAATTAATAATAAACAATTCAAATTAAAGGGGCAAGTACGGTTATGTATTACCTGATTATACTAGTTCTGCTATTTCTGGCAGAACTTTTTTATTTTAGAATAGCTGATAAGTGCAATATCATCGATAAGCCGAATGAGAGAAGTTCCCATACCCGGATTACTTTGCGTGGTGGCGGAATCATCTTCTATTTTGGAGCTTTGGGCTATTTCCTGAGTAATGACTGGGGATATCTTTGGTTTATATTGGCATTGACTCTAATCACATTTATTAGTTTTGTGGATGATATCCGTTCCATTTCCCAAGGTTTGCGATTGGTGTTTCACTTCACTGCTATGGCTTTGATGTTTTACCAATGGGGCTTGTTTTCTCTTTCGTGGTGGTGGATTATTATAGCTTTGATTGTTTGTACAGGCATCATCAATGCCTATAATTTTATGGATGGTATCAATGGGATAACGGGTGGTTATTCGTTGGTTATCCTTGGTGCATTGGCTTATATCAATGCTGAAGTAACTCAGTTTGTAGAGCCTGCTCTAATCTATACCGTTTTCTGCTCCGTCCTGGTCTTCTGCTTCTTTAACTTCCGTAAGAAAGCGAGGTGTTTTGCCGGTGATGTCGGTTCTGTGAGTATTGCTTTTATTCTTCTTTTTCTGATAGGAAAACTTATAATTAAGACTGAAGATTTCAGTTGGATTATCTTATTGTCTGTCTATGGTGTCGACAGTGTTCTGACTATCATTCATCGCCTGATGCTTCATGAGAATATCGGTTTGCCCCATCGTAAACATATGTATCAATTGATGGCGAATGAATTGAAGATGCCTCATGTAGTGGTATCGCTGATTTATATGGCTATGCAGGTAATTGTAATAATAGGATATATATATTTCTTGGACCATGGCTATTTATATTTATCGTGTACTATTTTATTGCTTAGTATTATTTATATTGGATTTATGAAGAATTTCTTCTGTTTACATAGTCCTAATGGTAGGAGTGAAAAATAGAAAGGTGATAGTTTATAAAGTGTATATTACTGTGGACGGATATCCACATAGTTGTAGAAAAAATACTCAAATTAGGAAAATGTCTTTTATATGGTTTTGACTTAAGTGGTTGATATATAGTGTGATACTTGTTTGGAAATAGTTTTGGCATGCGTCTTGTACTATATTATGTGAGAGCTAACAAGAAATGTTTAACTTAAACAATTAGAATTATGAAAAAGTTATTTTTAGCAGTAGCATTGGTAATGGGATTGGGTACTTCAGTAGCATTTGCTAACAACATGGTATCGGATGTTGAAATCGTAACGATGATCAACGAGTTTAAACCGATTGATGTAAAAGAACTCCCGCAGGCAGTTCAGGATGCCATCAAGGAAAACTACTCGGAAGCAACCATCAAAGAGGCAGCCGTTGAAGTTGCTGAAGATGGAACTAAGACTTACAAGGTAACATTGGTGGATGCAGCCGGTACCGAGAATCCGGTTCTTTTCAATGAAAAAGGGGAAGTTCAGAAATAAGTTATACACACAATTAAAAAGGTACTCTATCACAGGGTACCTTTTTTATAGAAACTAATGTAATCGCATTAAAACTTAATATCCAAGACAAGTGACGAGTACCTACTGGCACTCGCCTGAAAGGTGTATACCATGTTTTGGACGCTTACGGCTGATAGGCTGGGTATAGATAAATAAGAGAGGATGTCAATCTTTAGAAAAATAATCATTTCTTTGTTTGATTGTTGCCCAAATAGTTGTACTTTTGTTTATGGGTAATATCAATGTATAATCGTATGGCAACAGTATCATTGAAAATACGTCTGAATTATAATCAGATATTAGAGTTAACTCAACAACTTTCTGATGATGATAAGTTGGAATTGAGCCGTGCACTTGCTGCTGAAACGAGAGGCATTAAGTTGAGACGATTATTAGAAACTTTTAAGACAGATGAAATTTCCCAAAAGGAGATAGATGCAGAAGTGGAAGCTGTTAGGCAAGAGGCGTATGAAAAGCGATTGCGAAATGAGAATAATTATTGATACAAATCTTTGGATTAGCTTTCTTATAGGCAAGAAGCTGTCTTGCTTGTTGGAACTCATATCTAATGGAAATGTAGAACTTGTAGTTTCTAAAGAACTTTTAGATGAGATTGAAAGCGTTGCTTCACGTCCTAAATTTGTAAAATATTTCTCCAAAGAGCATTTAGATATGCTATGGGATTTTTGGGCTCAAGAGACATTGTACTACGAAATAGGTAATATTTCTTCCCGTTGTCGGGATCCTAAGGATGATTATTTATTAGAACTTGCATTAGTGTCAAGAGCTGATTATCTGATAACTGGGGATAGAGATTTATTGATTGTGAAAGAAGTCGGTTCTTGCCAGATAATTACTGTCATGGAGTTTGACGCATTAACTTCTTCATTAGGGTGTTCTGCTCTCCTTCATGAAGATCTAGAAGATTATTACGCTATTGTTATTGGAGAATAGAGTAAATGTATAGTAACAACATAAAATGAAAGCCGCTATCCCTAAATCATCCGGATAGCGGCTTTTTTAAAATAGTGTGTTTATCAAACGCACTATTCACGCAATTTTTTGTATTTTTGCCGACTGTTTAATAGACACATCCGAAAAAACTTTAAAAAACGAAATAAAATGGCAGTAGAATTAAAAGACCTGACCAAACGCAGCGAGAATTATTCGCAGTGGTATAATGAGTTGGTGGTGAAGGCCGATCTGGCGGAACAATCGGCTGTGCGTGGCTGTATGGTGATCAAACCTTACGGATACGCTATCTGGGAGAAAATGCAGCGTCAGCTGGACGATATGTTTAAGGAAACAGGACACGTGAATGCCTATTTCCCTTTGCTGATTCCGAAGTCTTTCCTCAGCCGTGAAGCGGAACATGTGGAAGGTTTTGCAAAGGAGTGTGCAGTAGTAACACACCATCGTCTGAAAAATGCTCCTGACGGTAGCGGAGTAATTGTAGACCCGGAAGCTAAACTGGAAGAAGAACTGATTATCCGTCCTACTTCTGAAACCATCATCTGGAATACTTATAAGAACTGGATTAATTCTTATCGCGATCTGCCTATTTTGTGTAATCAATGGGCGAACGTGATGCGTTGGGAAATGCGTACCCGCCTCTTCCTGCGTACTGCAGAATTCCTGTGGCAGGAGGGACATACAGCACACGCTACTCGTGAAGAAGCTGAAGAAGAAGCAGTACGTATGCTGAACGTATATGCCGAATTTGCCGAAAAATATATGGCTGTTCCTGTAGTGAAAGGTGTGAAATCTGCCAATGAACGTTTTGCCGGTGCACTGGATACTTACACTATCGAAGCCATGATGCAGGACGGAAAAGCTCTGCAAAGTGGTACGTCTCACTTCCTTGGACAGAATTTTGCCAAGGCATTTGATGTGCAGTTCGTGAACAAGGAAAATAAAATGGAATATGTTTGGGCTACTTCATGGGGGGTATCTACCCGCTTGATGGGAGCACTGATCATGACTCACTCTGATGATAACGGACTTGTACTGCCTCCTCATTTGGCTCCGATACAGGTGGTTATCGTGCCTATCTATAAGAATGCAGAGATGCTGCAGAAGATTGATGAGAAGGTAGCCGGTATCGTTGCTAAACTGAAATCTATGGGTGTTTCGGTGAAATATGATAATGCCGATAACAAACGTCCGGGCTTCAAGTTTGCAGACTATGAATTGAAAGGTGTACCTGTACGTCTTGTGATGGGTGGTCGTGATCTGGAAAACAATACAATGGAAGTAATGCGCCGCGATACGCTGGAAAAAGAAACCCGTTCTTGCGATGGTATCGAGGAATACGTAAAAGATCTGTTGGAAGAAATTCAAGCAAATATTTACCAGAAGGCTCTCAACTATCGTAACTCTCACATCACGAAAGTGGATAGTTACGACGAATTCAAGGAAAAGATTGAAGAAGGTGGCTTTATCCTTGCCCACTGGGATGGTACTACCGAAACTGAGGAGAAGATCAAGGAAGATACAAAGGCTACTATCCGTTGTATTCCTTTTGAAACTTTCTTGGATGATGATAAAGAACCGGGTATCTGTATGGTGACCGGTAAACCGTCGGCTTGCCGAGCTTTGTTTGCTCGTTCTTATTAATAGGATCTCAGTAAGATTATAGGAGAGGGCTGCACTTCCGTATAGGAGGATGCAGCCCTTTTAGGTTTAGAACAACTGTGTTTTTAGGCCGAATGATAAACTGAGGTAATCTTTAGGTTTCAGGTATTTGTTAAGGAATGCACTTACTATATACAAGTCGCATGTACTTATTTCGTAGTAGAAAGTAATGGCTCTTGCTCCCAAGCGCCAGCGTGGAGGTATGTTGTAAGTTAACCGTTGACCCAGGAAAGCGTGTATGCGTACTTTGGACGAAAAGCCATAGTAACCTTTCGGATAACGGTCTGGTTCATGTGTCCAGAATTCGCCTCCAAACACCGTATTAAAATACATGCCACAGGCAAGAGGTTCAACCGCAAAATCTTTTCCCAGTGAGATGCTCCAAGGCATATAGTTCTGCTTTAGGGTCATGGTGATTTTGGTGCGTTTGGAATCATATTTAGGCAGAATACCAAAGAGAATATCCGTTTCCCACTGGTTTCGTTTGCCATAATCCCATCCGGTACCAAGTGACAGCAATCCCATATTACCGGCAAATTGCAGTTTGGTATGAGTCGGTATCAGACTTTCCCAATGTTTCCGGTAACGATGGACACGCTTGTCATAACGACTGGAACGCTTTTTGCTAATATCGGCACTATCTATCTGTGTCGTTTCTTTTTCTATCCATATCGTATCATGTTTCACAATAATAATAGTATCCCTGAACACTTGGGCCGGCTCTGTATTTATTGTTTTCACTTCCTGTGCATAGCCGGTTGACGAATAGACAAGAAGGAAGCATGTCAATGCTTTAATAATAGACCACTTCGCGCTCATATCTGTCAGGAGTTACAGTGAATATATAGTAGCAACGGTTTTTCATGCAATCACTCATGTAGTACATCACGCCGTCATCAAAAAGATCCTCTTCGAATACATGATGTTCGTGAGCTGCCGTACAGAATAATAAATCGGGAAACCTCTTAATGCTATATTGGAAAACCTGAGCTACATTATTATTGAACTCGAAGCAGAATGGACGTATATGCATGGAGAAGATGGTACGGTCGTACTCCTCGCGGCGATCTTCCAACTGAGCATTGATGAAGTCAAAGTCAGGAATAGGACGGGAGTAATCGAACTCGAGAGCATTGGTATTCAGACAAACGAATTTGATGCGGCCGGCAATAAATGAGAAATTGGGATCACCGAAAATGGCGCGATAAGTTTCTTCACCTGTGCCGAGACAGTCATGATTACCAATGAGACCAACATAAGGAACTTTCAGCTTATTCATGATATCACGTTGCCACAGGAACTCGTCTGTGACACCAAAATCACTGAAATCTCCGCCATGGATGACGAAATCAATGTCATCTCGTTTATTGAGGTGATTGACAAAATCCTGGGTTTCATCATACCAACGTTGTGAATCACCCATGGTAACAAAACGGATTGTCGTCTTGTCTTTACAATTGGCTTCTATTTTTGCTATATTGCGGTTGTTGATATCCGTCGGACCACTGATACGCACATCATAAGGATGGTAGTCTATCATGTCGCAACCGCCCATAAACAGACCTATGAGCGGGATGAATAAGAGTTTAGATAGTTTCATGTGAATGATATTAATAGTATATATAATCTCTATATTGAAAACTGGATGCAAAGATAGAGTTTTCTTTTTGATTAATGATTGTCTTATATTCCTTTTTTCTGTCCTTTCATGCTATACCGATTATCCGGTGGTTGTCTATTTTTTAGACGGAGTTGTCTAATTATTAGACACTTGATGGCTGGGCTTGGAAAGCTAATTCCTTGATAATAAACGGATTTTAAGTTTTGGCACGCTTTCTGCATTTATATAGTTAAAGTATTGCGTGTATTAATCTTAATATGCTAAAGAGTAGATTAAGAGAAATAACTAATAACTCATAATTTAAAGAACATCATGATTGAAATTAATGACATCAGCAAAGTATTCCGTACATCGGAAGTGGAAACAGTAGCATTGAACCACGTGAACCTTGAAGTGAAAGAGGGGGAGTTTGCAGCTATTATGGGACCGTCAGGTTGCGGAAAATCAACCCTGTTGAATATTCTGGGATTACTGGATAATCCGACGGAAGGTTCATATAAACTTCTGGGACAGGAAGTAGGGAATCTGAAAGAAAAAGAGCGTACACGCGTTCGTAAAGGTAAACTGGGTTTTGTATTCCAAAGCTTCAATCTGATAGACGAACTGAATGTGTATGAAAATGTGGAATTGCCTTTGACTTACCTGGGCATCAGAGCTTCCGAACGTCGCCGGATGGTGGAAGATATACTGAAACGAATGAATATCAGTCATCGTGCCAAACACTTCCCGCAACAACTTTCCGGTGGTCAGCAGCAACGTGTAGCCATTGCTCGTGCTGTGGTTACTAATCCTAAGTTGATACTTGCCGATGAGCCGACCGGTAATCTGGATTCTAAGAATGGTACAGAAGTGATGAATCTGCTGACAGAGTTGAACCGGGAAGGAACTACTATTATCATGGTGACACACTCTCAGCACGATGCTTCTTTCGCCCATCGTACGATTCATTTGTTCGATGGCAGTATAGTGGCAAGTGTTGCAGCACAGGAAATGTAAGTTACGATTATTACAATAGTAAAGTATGAAACAAATCTATTATGTCATAAGGACTTTATTACGTGGACGCGGTTCGAATATTATCAAAGTCATTTCCCTTGGATTGGGATTGACGATGAGTATTTTGCTGTTTTCTCGTGTGGCTTTTGAACAAAGTTACGACACCTTCTACAAAGACTATGACAATTTATATCAGATATACTCTATTTTTTCAGCTGATGGTGAACAGTTTGAGCCTCAAAAGCAAAACTGTGGCCCCGTGGCAGGTGCCATATTGGAAAACTTCCCGAAAGAAGTGGAAGCAGCCACCAGTATCGCCTATTTTCTCGGTGGTCCGTTGTATAATGGCAGTGTTCGTTTCGATGACGAGATACTGTTGGCAGACTCACTTTTTTTCCGAACTATGGGTATTGAGGTACTGAGCGGAAATCCGGAGGATGAACTGGTACAACCGGATGTTATTTTTCTGAGCGACCGCTTGGCACAGAAAATCTTCGGCGGCGAAAATCCTATTGGAAAAGTGCTGAGCTACAATAAAGAAATAGCATTTACAGTGAAGGGGACTTATGCCACTTTACCGGAAAACACTACGATGCGTCCCGAGGGAGTTGTATCTATGCCCACAGCCTGGAGTCGCAGTTGGGGTAACTATTCCTGGCGTGGGGGAGACAGTTACTACGAATATATCCGTTTCCGTCCGGGAGCTGACAAAGAGATTATCAATGCCCGACTGGATGACATGATACAGAAATATCGACCGGAAGAGGATAAGAAAGCTTATGGCTATACAGCTTTTGTGAAACCTATCCGTGATGTATATCGAAACGAAGACCAAGTGAAACGGATGGATAGCATTATGAGTATCCTAGCTCTTGCAATTCTTTTTGTTGCAGCACTAAACTATGTATTGATATCCATCTCCTCGCTTACTTACCGCGCGAAAGCGGTGGGAGTACATAAGTGTAGTGGTGCAAGTGGAGGTACTGTATTCTCAATGTTTCTTCTGGAGACAGGTATTATCATTGTACTGGCTCTGGTGTTAATGGGACTGATATTGCTTAACTTTCAGGAGTTTATAGAAGATACTACCGCAGCCAAGCTGAGTGTACTTTTTGCACCCGATCGTATTTGGGTACCGCTTGCTGTAGTGTTGGTTCTTTTTGTTGTGGGGGGAGTATTGCCAGGTAGATTATTTGCGCGGATACCGGTGTCGCAGGTTTTTCGTCGCTATACGGAAGGTAAGAAAGGGTGGAAACGTCCATTACTTTTTATCCAGTTCGCAGGTGTGGCCTTTATCTGTGGACTGATGTATGTAGTGATGGCGCAGTACAATTATGTGAAAGATAAAGATATGGGATATAATCCGCAGCGTGTAGCGGTGGGGAATGCTTATTTGGGTAGTGAGGAGGAGAGTGGACCGGCATTGCAGTTTTTCCGTGGTCTGCCTTATGTCGAAGAAGTTTCTTCTGCGGTCAGTACCCCTATCTGGAGCTATAGTGGCTCAATGATTGAAGGCGAAAGTGGACAGTCCCTCTTCTCAACACGCTACAGTTTTGCTCTTGAAGATTACTTTAAAATGATGGGTATGACAATGAAGGAAGGTCGTGCTCCGCGTGCAGCAGATGAAATAGTAGTGAATGAGGCTTTTGCGGAGAGGATGCGTTGGGGAGACAAGGCTTTGAACTACCCGTTACGTACAGAAGGCAAGAATTTTAAAGTCGTAGGTATATTGAAAAATTTTCATATAGGTTCCTATTACCAGCCACAGGATGTCATAATGTTCGGATATACCCGTACTTTCGGTAATACTGTCCATGTGCGTCTCAAAGAACCTTTTGCTGAGAATTTGCGGCGTCTGAACAAAGACGTAAGCGAAGCTTATCCGGACAAAACGATTGATTTTGCCGGATTGGAACAACGAATATTGGAACGGTATAATCCGGTTCGTGTCTTTAGCAATGCTACCATATTGGCGGCGGTAACCATGTTCTTTGTCATGCTGATGGGCCTGATAGGTTATACTACAGATGAAGTGCGTCGTCGTTCCAAAGAAATTGCCATTCGTAAAGTGAATGGGGCGGAATCTTCGGGGATATTGGAGTTACTTTCAAAGGATGTCCTTTATGTAGCGGGACCGGCTGTCATTATCGGTATTATTGCCTCGGCGTACGTCAATGAGATGTGGATGGATCAGTTTGCTGCACAGGTGCCGCTTTCGTGGCTGGTATATGTGCTGATAGCATTGGTTATCCTGTTACTTATTGTTGCTTGCGTCATCTGGAAGTCATGGCGGATAGCGAATGAAAATCCGGTGAATAGTATTAAAAGCGAATAAACGTATGAAGCAGATATACTATGTAATTCAAACACTGCTCCGTGGGCGCGGCAGCAATATCATCAAAGTTCTCTCTCTGGGCTTGGCACTGACGATGAGCATTCTGCTTTTTGTTCGTGTTGTTTTCGAGCAAAGTTATGATACTTGCTACCGTGATCCGGACCGCATCTATCAGCTCTTCTCTATCTTCACTATCAACGGTGAACAGGGGGAACCGGGTGAATTGAACCTGCCTCCTGTGGCAGGTGCCGTCTTGGAGAACTTTCCCCAAGAAGTGGAAGCGGCTGTCAGTGTTTGCAAATACATGGCTTTTGGACCGCTTTATAATGGTAGTGTACGTTTTAAGGATTACGCTGTAATGGCAGACTCACTCTTTTTCCAGACATTGGGCATCGAAGTCCTTAGAGGTGATCCGTTGCATGAACTTCAACAGAAGGATGTGGTCTTTCTGAGTGATCGTCTGGCACAGAAAATGTTTGGTGATGAAGACCCCGTGGGTAAAGTGATAAACTATGATAAACAACTGCAGCTCACTGTAAAGGGTATTTATGCTGCTTTGCCAGAGAACTCCACCATGAACCCTGAAGCTGTCATTTCTATTGTCAGTGCATGGAGTCGTGACTGGGCGGAATATTCATGGGAAGGAGGTGATTCTTTCTTTCAATATATCCGCTTTCGTCCGGGTGTGAAGGTAGATGTTGAGAAGTTCAATGCACGCTTGGAGACTGTGATTCATAATTATCTTCCTCAGGATGGGAAAGATAATTCGAGTTATACCTCTATTGTGAAGCCTTTGCGTGATGTATATCGCAGTGGTGACATGGTAAAGCGTATGAATGCCATTACACTTATCCTCGGTCTGGCCATCCTCTTCATTGCAGCAATGAATTATGTACTTATTTCTATTTCTTCACTCTCGTATCGTGCTAAGGCGGTGGGAGTACATAAGTGTAATGGTGCATCAGGCGGTACCGTATTTTCAATGTTCCTGCTGGAGACAGGTATTGTTATCTTATTGTCATTGATACTGATGGTATTGCTGTTGCTGAATTTCCGTGAGATGATAGAGGAGACGATGGAAGTTCGGTTGACATCCCTGTTTGTGTTTGGACGTATCTGGGTACCATTGGTGGTAGTGCTAGGTTTGTTTATTGTGGGCGGTGTGCTACCGGGACGAATGTTTTCGCGAATACCGGTGTCACAGGTTTTTCGTCACTACACGGAAGGGAAGAAAGGGTGGAAGCGTCCGTTGCTTTTTATTCAGTTTTTGGGTGTGGCTTTTATCTGTGGACTGATGTGTGTCATCATGGCCCAGTATCACTATGTGTTGAATAAAAACACTGGATATGATGCCCGGAGTATAGCTACGTCCGATATCTATTTTGATAGTGACTCCGAACGCGATGCTGCCCGTCAGTTCTTTTGCGGACTCCCTTATGTGGAGGATGTGGAATCTGCCAGTTATCCACCCTGTATCGGCATGAGTGGTATGAGGATAATGGATGAAAGCGGGCAGTCACTTTTCTCATCACGCTACTGTGTAGAGACAGAAAACTACCCTAAAATGATGGGTATGGTGATAAAGGAAGGTCGTATGGCACGGGAACGCAATGAGGCTGTGGTGAATGAAACATTTGCCAAGACTATGCGCTGGGGAGATGATATCGTGGGACGTATAGTGCATCAAGGAAATACAAGTCTGGGAGATCTGCGTGTTGTGGGAGTGCTCAAAGATTTTCATACAGCATCATTTTATGTGCCGCAGCAGCCACTTATTGTACGATGCGGACGGTTTGGTGCTTGTATCCATGTACGCCTGAAAGAGCCTTTTGCGGAGAACCTGAGGCGGCTGAATAGTGAGGCATCCGCTGCTTTCCCTACGAAAACAGTAGATTTCTGCTCTCTGGAACAGGATATGGCGGAGAATTATAATATCGTCCGTGTCTTTCGTAATGCTACTGTACTGGCAGCGGTAGTCATGTTTTTTGTCATGCTGATGGGCTTGATCGGTTATACTACCGACGAGGTACGCCGTCGTTCCAAAGAAATTGCTATCCGCAAGGTGAACGGTGCAGAGTCGTCTACCATCTTAGAAATGTTGTCGCGTGATGTACTTTGGGTAGCGGTGCCGGCAGTCATCATGGGTACTGTGGGGGCGTGGTATGTAAATGGAATATGGATGGATCTCTTTGCAATACAAGTACCGCTGGGAGGATCAGTGTATGTATTGGTAGCTATTGCTAATTTAATGATCATTACGGCATGTGTTGTATGGAAAGCATGGAGCATTGCAAATGAAAATCCGGTGAAGAGTATTAAGAGCGAATAAATTATTATAATAGATAAAAGTTATCATTATGAGACACCTTTATTATACCCTGCAAACTTTGCTTCGCGGACGCGGATCAAATATCATTAAAGTTATTTCTTTGTCATTAGGGCTACTGATGTCTGTTTTCCTTTTTGCACGTATTGTTTTCGAGTTGAGTTTTGATAATTTCTATCATGAACCGGAGAATCTTTACATTGTCAAGACCGGTTGGATGAATAAGGGAGTGTTGAGTGGTGGAGAGGGGTATAATACCATCCAAACCATTCCTGCTGCCATTGCAGAGGAGTTTCCTGATGAGGTACAGAGTGCTACTACCAGCTGTTCTCTTTTTGGTAAGGAGTATCGCTTGGGAGAACATAAGTTCATGTTACCTACAGTGATGGCAGATACTCTTTACTTTGCCACCCTCGGTATCGAAGTATTGGAGGGAAATCCACAGGAATTGGCAAATCCGGATGCAATATTCTTGTCCCATACATCGGCACGCACTATTTTCGGCAGTGAGTCACCATTAGGGAAGACATTGAATTACTCAATTGGTGGTACTACGGTACCTATGCTCGTAAAAGGTGTCTATGCTGATGTGCCACTGAATACAGAATTATATACCCGTCCTGAAGCTATTGTCTCTTTTCCCAGCATCGAACGACATACCCGTTGGTCTTTAGGCTGGAACAGTGGTGGTAATTACGACGGATACGTACGTTTACGAAATCCTGCTGATGCTAATAAATTGAATAAGCATCTCTCAGTTGCTATTGCCCGTCATATTCCGGAAGAGAGCGGGTTGGAACTGAAAGTTACTGTGGATCCTATGCGTAGTCTGCACCTTGCCAAGCCGACGGTACGGAAAATGATCTGGATCATGGCATTGCTCGGCGTAGTGTTACTTTTCACAACAACACTAAATTATGTGTTGATATCAATAGCTTCACTGACGCAACGTGCAAAATCCATTGGTGTACACAAGTGCAGTGGAGCATCCGAACGTAGCATTTTCTCCATGTTTCTGATGGAGACAGCGGTAGTGATTCTACTGGCACTATTATTGATAGGAGTGTTGGTGTATGTTTTCCATGAAAAAATGGAAGAACTGGCATCTATTCCGTTGAGTGTTCTCTTTGCCTGGCAGAACTTGTGGGCACCTTTGTCTGTAGTTGCTCTCTTATTTCTGTTGGGAGGATGTTTGCCTGGTATTTTGTTTTCGCGTATACCGGTGACGCAAGTGTTCCATCGCTATACTTCCGGACGTCGTGGTTGGAAGCGGGTACTATTATTCATACAGTTTGGAGGTGCGGCATTCATACTGGGCATGATGCTGGTGGTATTTATACAATATAATTATGCAACCGGACGTGATCGTGGTTTCCGTCCTGAACGCGTTGCATACGTTTACCACCGATTAGAAAATCCGGATAACTTGCGTAGTGTTCTTTTAGGATTACCCTATGTAGAGTCTGTGGCTTCTGCCAGTGCATCGCTACTGGGATTTTATGCTCCTCACATGGTGACTGATAATCAAGGAAACCGGCTTTTTTCTCCTCGCTTTTCTATATTCGATACGGATTATCTGGACTTTATCGGCTTACGACTTAAAGCAGGTAAAAACTTATCGGGTAGTGGACAATTACTTGTAAACCGCACTTTTGTAGAAAAGATGAAATGGGAGGGTACCGGTATAGGTGAACACGTAAATGATCTGGGTACAGTAGTAGGTATTTTGGATTCGTTCAGTTTTCCTCTTGCACCGGATGATAGCGATCCGGTTATGATAGCTTGGACGGAAGGCATAGAAAGCACTCTACATGTGCGCCTGAAGAAGCCTTTTGACGATAATCTTATCCGGCTGAATGAAGAGATGCAGCATGTGTATCCGCAGAATGAGTTACTGTTTCGTTCAATGGAAAAAGAGATGCGAAGTTATTCGGAATCCGTTCGCATATTCCGTGATGTCACTTTATTGGCATCTGTTACAATCTTGTTTATCATTCTTATGGGGCTCATTGGCTATGTAAATGATGAAATTCGTTTGCGCTCCAAGGAAATAGCTATTCGTAAGGTGAATGGGGCAGAAGTGAGCGGTGTGCTGCGCCTACTGACGCGTGATGTCTTGTGGTTGGTAATTCCGGCTGTAACGATTGGTACAATCGGAGCATTCAAAGCCGGTGAAGTTTGGATCAGTCAGTTTAGAGATGCAATTTCCTTGCCTGTAATGGGGTATATGGGTGTTGCTGTGACTCTGCTTATGTTTATTATCATGTGTGTCATAATTAAGGCATGGCACATTGCTAATGAGAATCCGGTGAAGAGTATTAAGAGTGAGTAACTGTTTCCTGTGTTCGGGTAACCTTTCGTATATACATACACAGTACTGTGAGTGCTGTTAGGAAAGCAAAGAAATCGGCAACGGGCATACTGGTCCAAATTCCATCCAGTCCCATGAAACGGGGAAAGAAGATCAGACCGGGAAGCAGATATAAAAGTTGCCGGGTGAGTGAAAGGAATATACTGATTTTAGCTTTTCCGATACTCTGGAAAAAGTTACCGATCACAATCTGTGCACCCACCAATGGGAACATCAGCACACAAATGCGGACACCGCGGGAAGCAATATCAATCAGTTCCTGATCATTTGTGAAGATAGCGGATACTGCATGTGGGAAAAGTTCGCAAATAAGGAAACCGCTGCTTGTGATACACACACCGGTCAGAATGCTCAGTTTCAGTGTTTGTTTCACACGGTCGTGCTTTTGTGCACCGAAGTTATATCCTACGATGGGCTGCATACCCATAGTCAATCCTAATACAATCATTATATAGAGAGTGAGCAGGCGATTGATGATACCATAAGCTCCGATAGCCATATCCCCCCCGTGACGTTGCAACGAGTTATTAATGATAATCACAATGGCACAGGCACATACATTCATCAGGAAAGGAGACATACCGATTGAAAAGATGCTACTGATGATGCGCTTTTTCAGTTTCCAAAAGTCCGGGCGGAAACGAACGAAACTGTCCTTATTAAGAAAATGCTTCACCACCCATACCATACCGATGAACTGTGAAATAACGGTTGCCGTAGCTGCTCCGCGAATTCCCCAGTCAAAATGGAAAATGAAGACAGGAGCAAGGATGATGTTACAGACCACTGTTACCATGGAAGTCAACATCGCCTTTTTAGGATATCCTGTGGCACGCATAATATTGTTTAGCCCGATCATTGTATAAGTAATTGGGGTTCCTGCCAGGATAATTTGCATGAAATCACGTGCATAAGGTAATGTTTCGGAACTGGCACCGAAGAATCTCAATATATCATCCAGAAACAGAAAAGCAAGTCCGCCGAATACTACTGCATTAATCAGACAAAACATCAGCGTATTTCCCAGTACTTCAGTTGCTCCGTCTAAATCTTTTTGTCCCAGACGGATGGATGAAATGGTAGAACCGCCTGCCGATACCAGCGTACAGAATGCTACCACAAGGTTCATCAAAGGAAATGTAATAGCTAATCCGGCAATACCCATTGCACCTACACCATGACCAATGAAGATACTGTCGATAATGTTGTATAGGGAAGTTATTGTCATGCCGATAATAGCGGGTATGGAATACTGCAACAGCAGTTTTCCGATGCTCTCGGTACCTAATATGTGAGGGTTATTATCCATAACTATTTGTCTAAAGAAAGTGATGAGTCCGCGTTCGTCCGCTCCGGTCCATGTCGTCCGCGTATCTGGTATTCGCAGCAAAGTTACTCATTTATTTGCTCGGTTCAAGGATTATTCTGACCTTTGTATCGTAATAGATAAGGTATTAACATTATAAGGTAAAAGAAAGTTTATATGGCTGAAACTAAAAACATCGCTGTTCTCTTCGATTTCGACGGTGTCGTTGTCGACACAGAGACGCAGTACAGCGTTTTTTGGCATAAAATGGGAGTAGATTACTTAGGTATGGAAGATCTGGAAAGTCGTGTTAAGGGACAGACCCTGATGTATATCTACGATACCTTCTTTCCCGGTATGACAAAAGAGAGAGAGGAAATCACTGTAGGTCTCGACCGCTTCGAACAGGATATGTCATACGATTTTGTTCCCGGGGTGGAGGAATTTATTGCCGATCTTCACCGTAATGGTGTGAAAATGGCTGTAGTTACCAGCTCCAATGATAAGAAAATGGAAGCTGTATACCGTGCTAAACCTGAAATTAAAAGTATGTTCGACCGTATTCTCACAGCAGAAATGTTCACTGCCTCTAAACCTGCACCTGATTGTTTTCTGCTTGGTATGGAAGTATTTGGTACTACTCCGGAAACAACTTATGTTTTCGAGGATTCCTTTAATGGTCTGAAAGCCGGAATGGCTTCCGGTGCTACAGTTATTGCTCTGGCTACCACTAATTCACGAGAAGAAATTACCCCGTTGTGCCACTATGTTCTGGATGATTTCCAGGGATTTACTTACGATAAATTAACAGAATTGCATAAGTAAAGGGAAAAAGGATTACCTTTGCAGCGATAAATAAAAGTATGAACTACAATTTACGATATATGATTTGCAACGTGTATCCTGTACACAGTCAAAATTATACATTGTAAATAATTAAATTGTAAATGAAACTATGGCTGGATATATTTCAGATGACACTCGTAAAGTGACCACTCATCGCCTTGTTGAAATGAAGCAAAGAGGCGAAAAAATTTCTATGTTGACATCCTATGATTACACTATGGCACAGATTGTGGATGGTGCAGGTATGGATGTAATTCTTGTGGGTGATTCTGCCAGTAATGTAATGGCTGGTAATGTGACGACACTTCCGATCACCCTTGATCAGATGATCTATCATGCTAAGTCCGTAGTTCGTGGAGTAAAACGTGCTATGGTTGTAGTGGATATGCCTTTCGGCTCTTATCAGGGCAATGAGATGGAAGGGCTTGCTTCTGCCATCCGCATTATGAAAGAGAGTCATGCAGATGCTTTGAAACTGGAAGGTGGCGAAGAAATAATAGGTACTGTAAAGCGTATTTTGAGCGCAGGTATTCCTATTATGGGGCATCTGGGACTGATGCCGCAATCTATCAATAAGTATGGTACTTACACTGTTCGTGCTAAGGATGATGCCGAAGCTGAGAAACTGGTACGTGATGCCCATCTGCTGGAAGAGGCAGGATGCTTTGCCATTGTGTTAGAGAAAATTCCGGCGGAATTGGCAGAACGTGTAGCAAGTGAACTTACTATTCCTATTATCGGTATTGGTGCCGGTAGTGGAGTAGACGGACAGGTGCTGGTAATTCAGGATATGCTGGGTATGAATAATGGTTTCCGTCCTCGTTTTTTACGTCGTTATGCCGATTTGCATACGATAATGACTGATGCTATAAGCCGTTATATATCTGATGTGAAGAACTTAGATTTCCCGAATGAGAAAGAGCAATATTGATAATCTTTGGTCGCTGGGATTTATGCGAATATGCATGGCTAATTTCCTGTTGTTTGCATCCCTATATATGCTATTTCCGGTACTACCTGCGGTGATGGTGTCACGCTTAGGCATTTCTACTGCACAGATGGGTAGTATGTTTTTGGTGTTTGCGGTGGGTATGTTCCTTGTAGGGCCATTTCACGCATATCTGGGAGATGCATATAAGCGGAAGCACGTGCTTGTCTACTCTACATTTATAATGTTGGCAGCGACGGTGGGTTATCTATTTGCTGATACTTTTACGAAATTGCTGTTACTTGCCGTTGTGCAGGGAGGAACTTTCGGATTAGCAGCCACAGCGGGAATTACAGTTGCTATTGATATTACAAATTCTCCGCGCCGTAGCGCAGGGAATATGACGTATGCTTTGGCGGCTCGTCTGGGTATGCTGGTGGGAGTGGGAGTAGGAGTATGGATGTTCCAGCTCAAAGGCTTCAGTATGGTAGTGTATCTTTCCGCATTGTGCGGTATATTTAGTATACTGTTTGCATTGCGGGTGTATGTTGCTTTCCGTGCCCCTATAGGTATAGGACGTTGTAATATCGACCGTTTTTTACTGTCACGGGCTTGGCTGCCTGCCCTCAATGTAGTGCTGATAGCTTTTGTGTCGGGGATAGTAATACCTATAATAAAGGATGGGGATTACAGTGCGACTTTCTTCCTGCTTGTTTTGGTGATACTTACAATACCTCTTACGAAGATATTCGTCAAGCTTTCGCAGCATTGCCAGCGTGGAACAGCCAATACAACTTGCCATTTGGCTATGGAAACGGGGATTTTAATAGGTATTGCAGTATGTTGCTTCCTGTCAAACAACATAGAACTGTATTCTATGTATGAAGACGGTTCCTGTGTTGGGCAGCCACACTTTTATGCAGATTTTCAATTGATCTATAAAATCATAGGTGTGGGAATCATTGTAGCACTACTGTTTTATTTTCTACTGACACGTCCCTATTATAAGAGAAGACGAGTGAGATAAACCCGTGTCAAAACAAATATGGGATAAAAATAATCCCTCCAATGATTGCCGCCGCAACAGCGCATACCAGCACTGCACCGGCGGCAATATCTTTTACTTGTCCTGCAATGGGATGACGCTCCGGTGATACCAGATCCACCAATCTTTCAATTGCTGTATTGAAAAGTTCCGCAGCTACGACCACACCAATACAAAGGATAATGATCATCCATTCCGTACGTGTAATGTCAAAAAGAAACCCTGCACCTATCACGATTATTGTAGTAATCAGATGGAAACTAAGGTTCTGTTCTTTCCCAATACATTGTCGGATGCCTTTCCAAGCGTATCCAAAGCTTCGGATTTGTTTCTTAAAATCGTATTTCATATTCAATAGTTACATGTTACAAGCTACAAGTTACAAGTAGATTTGTGAAGGCATACTGAAAAGTACTAGTCACTTGTAGCTCGTAGCTTACTCAGTTTCTTGAAACTTGTTTCACTCCTTTTACTGTTCTCAACTTTTTTATAAGTGTTTCCAAACGTCCCGTATCGCCTACCATAATTGTCATAGTGCCGGAGAATAGTCCGTCATGAGAGTCTATACCGATGGAGCGTAGAGAAATATCATTTTCTTTAGATATGATCGAGGTGATGTTAGTTACAATACCAATATCATCATGGCCTACCACACGAAGCGTTATAGGATATTGTGTACCTTGCGATTTACCTGCCCAACGTGCTTTTACAATCCGGTATCCGAATCGTTCGCGTAGTTGAGTGGCATTGGGACAATCGCTACGATGTATCTTAATACCACCGGTCACACTCACAAAGCCAAATACATCATCTCCATAAATCGGGTTACAGCAACGTGCTAACTTGAAGTCCAACCCTTTCAGATTCTGATCGATTACCAGTACATCTTCTTTTGAACGAGTGATTTCATCATTCTGCGTTTGTTGTAGGTTATATCCTTCAGCACTACGGTATATAATGTCGTCATGCGTATCATTTTCCCGTCTCTGTTGTTCCAGATATTTGTCGATAATTTCGTTTACATCCAATGTTTCATCGGCAATGTTTTGATAGAAGTCAGTCACAGTCTTGAAACCGAGGCGTTTAATGAGGCGCATCATGACAGCTTCATCATATTCTATTTTCCGGTTTTTGAATTTCCTTTCAATAGTTTCTTTGGCAAAGGCATGCTGGCGGGCAACCATCTCTTTCAAAGCTTGGCGTATCTTGGTACGTGCTTTGGAGGTAGTCACGATGTTCAGCCAGTCCTGCTTCGGTGTCTGGGTATTCGAGGTCATGATTTCTACCTGATCACCACTGTTCAGTACCTGACGAAGTTGCGCATTCTTGCCATTAACTTTTGCACCGATACACTTGCATCCCAATTTACTATGGATATGAAAAGCAAAATCCAGCACTGTGGCACCTTTACCTAACTTAAACAGATCACCTTTCGGGGTGAACACGAAGACTTCATCCTCATACAAATCCAGTTTGAACTGGTCCATAGCTTCCAATCCATTGCTATCTGAATTTTCCAAAGCCTCACGTACCGTAGTCAGCCATTCATCCAATCCTGTTTCACCTTTCACACCTTTATAACGCCAGTGGGCGGCCAAGCCTCGTTCAGCAATATCATCCATGCGTTCAGTACGTATCTGTACTTCTACCCATTTGCCTTCAGGACCCATCACGGTGATGTGCAATGATTCGTAGCCATTACTTTTGGGTACGGATAACCAGTCGCGCAGACGTTTAGGATTGGGTTGATACATATCTGTTACAATGGAATAGGCTTGCCAGCATTCCTGTTTCTCCTTCTCCACAGGTGAGTCCAGAATGATACGTATGGCAAAAAGGTCATACACTCCTTCGAAAGGGCATTTCTGCTTCTTCATTTTTTGATAGATGGAGTGGATGGACTTTGTACGTCCTTTGATGTGGAAATGTAGTCCGGCCTCTTCCAGCTTTTTCTGCATCGGGGTGATAAAAGCTGCAATATACTTATCGCGGGATGCTTTTGTTTCGTTCAGTTTATCTTTAATATGGTAATAGACCTCTTTTTCCGTATATTTCAGGGAGAGGTCTTCCAGTTCCGATTTCAACTTATACAACCCTAATTTATGAGCGAGGGGAGCATAGAGATATGCAGCCTCATTGGCTACTTGGCGGCGGGCTTCGTCGTTCTTGCTATCTTTAATCTGCCGCATGATATTCACGCGGTCAGCAATCATTATCAGGATTACGCGCATATCTTCCGCAAAAGAGAGTAATAGATTGCGAAAGTTTTCCGATTCGATAGTCGGGCTCTTGGAATAAAGTTCATTTACGCGTATCAGTCCACGGATAATACCGGCAACGTCTTCACCGAAAGCAGCCTGCACCTCTTCCGGAGTACAAGCTCCGTTTCTCACGCTTTCGTGCAACATAATGCCCAGAATCGACGCCCGCTTCATTCCGATTTCTTCGGCAACGATAACTGCGGTCTGCATATCCTTAACTAGTGGATTCAATCCAAAAGTGTCGCGTTGAACCCGGTTATCCTTTATAGAGTTGATAAGATGTGTTTTCAGTTTTCTGCAGTCACCCTTCTGTAATGTTTCACCGGTCAACTGTAATAATTTTCGGTAGAGAGAGAAGAGCAATTTCTTCTCTTCGGTAGTGAAAAATTCATCTCTTTCCATAATCGTCCATTTTTGTGGTGTAAAGGTAGTTTTTTTCTTCTTTTTCTTGATAGGGCTTGCAGTTTTTTTGTATTTTTGGCAATCAATTAATAAAAATAGATAATATGATAACACCGCAAGACAAAGAGTTGCTTACGCAAAAAGGTATCTCAGAAGAACAGATAGCCGAACAATTGGCTTGTTTCGAGAAAGGTTTTCCATATTTGAAGCTGGCTGCTGCCGCTTCTCTGGAAAAAGGAATTCTGGCTCCTGCAGCAGATGAGCAAAAGCTCTATCTCGATGCATGGGACGCTTATACCCGGACAGATAAGGTAGTAGTGAAGTTTGTTCCTGCATCAGGCGCAGCGAGCCGTATGTTCAAGAATTTGTTCGAATTTCTCGGAGCTGATTATGATGCTCCTGAAACTAAATTTGAAAAGACATTCTTTGAACAGATTGAAAAATTTGCTTTCTATGATGATTTGAATGCTGCCTGTGAGAAGATGTCTGGAAAAGATATTCCTGCGTTGGTGTCTGAGGGAAACTATAAAGCCGTAGTTGCTGCACTGCTTGAAGCAGCAGGATTGAATTACGGTGCATTGCCGAAAGGTCTGCTGAAATTCCACAGATATGAAGACGGTAACCGTACACCGCTGGAAGAACATCTTGTAGAGGGTGCGCTCTATGCAGCCAATAAGAATGGTAAAGTAAATGTGCATTTTACTGTTTCTCCCGAACACCGCCGTTTGTTTGAAGCATTGGTGGCAGATAAAGCGGCTGTTTATGCAAAGAAATACGGAGTAGATTATAATGTAACTTTCTCTGAGCAGAAGCCGAGTACGGATACGATTGCCGCCGATATGGATAACCAACCTTTCCGTGATAATGATAAGTTGCTGTTCCGTCCGGGTGGCCATGGTGCATTGATCGAAAATCTGAATGACCTGGATGCAGATGTGATCTTTATTAAGAACATCGATAATGTGGTACCCGATAAGCTGAAAGGTGATACTGTGCTCTACAAAAAGTTGATTGCCGGAGTATTGGTTGCTTTGCAACAAAAGGCATTTGCTTATCTGGAACTTTTGGACAGTGGCAGATATACTCACGAACAGGTGATTGAAATCCTGCAATTCCTGCAAAAGAAACTCTTCTGTAAGAACCCTGAAACCAAGAATCTGGAAGATGCCGAACTTGTACTTTATCTGAAAGAGAAGCTGAACCGTCCGATGCGTGTATGCGGTATGGTGAAGAATGTAGGCGAACCGGGTGGTGGTCCGTTCCTGGCATATAACAGTGACGGAACTATTTCTTTGCAAATTCTTGAAAGCTCCCAAATTGATATGGATGATCCGGAGAAGAAAGAAATGTTTGAGAAAGGAACGCACTTTAATCCTGTAGATCTGGTTTGTGCCGTACGTGATTATAAAGGCCATAAGTTTGACCTTGTAAACTTCGTAGATAAAGCTACCGGTTTTATTTCTTACAAATCGAAGAATGGTAAGGATCTTAAGGCACTGGAACTTCCCGGTTTATGGAACGGTGCAATGAGTGACTGGAATACGGTATTTGTAGAGGTGCCTCTAAGTACATTCAATCCGGTGAAGACGGTGAATGATTTGTTGAGAGAACAACATCAATAAATGATACTTGCGGCTGCGTAGGTCGACGCTTATAGCTGCGTTGCCCCTCACT